>NZ_JAYLLN010000083.1:0-1087 GCF_037126265.1 Sphingobacterium tenebrionis | reverse complement strand
GTGGAGGGCTGAATGTACCCGGAGAATAAGGATCGGCTAACTCCGTGCCAGCAGCCGCGGTAATACGGAGGATCCGAGCGTTATCCGGATTTATTGGGTTTAAAGGGTGCGTAGGCGGCACTTTAAGTCAGGGGTGAAAGACGGCAGCTCAACTGTCGCAGTGCCCTTGATACTGAAGTGCTTGAATGCGGTTGAAGACGGCGGAATGAGACAAGTAGCGGTGAAATGCATAGATATGTCTCAGAACACCGATTGCGAAGGCAGCTGTCTAAGCCGTTATTGACGCTGATGCACGAAAGCGTGGGGATCGAACAGGATTAGATACCCTGGTAGTCCACGCCCTAAACGATGATGACTCGATGTTTGCGATATACAGTAAGCGTCCAAGCGAAAGCGTTAAGTCATCCACCTGGGGAGTACGCCCGCAAGGGTGAAACTCAAAGGAATTGACGGGGGCCCGCACAAGCGGAGGAGCATGTGGTTTAATTCGATGATACGCGAGGAACCTTACCCGGGCTTGAAAGTTACTGAAGCATCCAGAGACGGATGCGTCCTTCGGGACAGGAAACTAGGTGCTGCATGGCTGTCGTCAGCTCGTGCCGTGAGGTGTTGGGTTAAGTCCCGCAACGAGCGCAACCCCTATGTTTAGTTGCCAGCACGTCAAGGTGGGGACTCTAAACAGACTGCCTGCGCAAGCAGAGAGGAAGGCGGGGACGACGTCAAGTCATCATGGCCCTTACGTCCGGGGCTACACACGTGCTACAATGGATGGTACAGCGGGCAGCTACACAGCAATGTGATGCCAATCTCGAAAAGCCATTCACAGTTCGGATCGGGGTCTGCAACTCGACCCCGTGAAGTTGGATTCGCTAGTAATCGCGTATCAGCAATGACGCGGTGAATACGTTCCCGGGCCTTGTACACACCGCCCGTCAAGCCATGAAAGCTGGGGGTACCTAAAGCATGTAACCGCAAGGAGCGTGTCAGGGTAAAACCGGTAATTGGGGCTAAGTCGTAACAAGGTAGCCGTACCGGAAGGTGCGGCTGGAATACCTCCTTTCTGGGGCCTGTACCCGGCCTCGCTGCA
>NZ_JAYLLN010000082.1:0-1088 GCF_037126265.1 Sphingobacterium tenebrionis | reverse complement strand
GGATTAATGGAAAGGATTTTACGGTCATCATCCTGGATGAAAAAATAACCTCTTCCTTTTCTGGATTTGTCGGATGGAAAATGATATTATACCGGATGACCGTTTCGGATTTTAATTTTCAAATTTTACTAAATCCCCATAAAAACACGTAATGACACCGCTAATGTTACGGTGTCATCGCAAGAATAATGTATATATTAACCTGCGCCTCCGCCAGGTCCAACCTCACTCATAAGAATAATTTGGTCTTTTTCTACTTTTGCTAATGTTTTTGTTTCGGGAGATGTTGCTACGATACCGATTGCGACTGCTGCAGCAAGTACTAATGCAGTAATTTTTTTCATAAAATTCCTCCTATGTCCTCGTTAAAACGAAAATCAATATCAATATGAAATATGCGTTAGAATATATTCTTATTGTAACATCACTAATGCATATTTTAAACGTTTTTGTAAAATATTTCTTCACAATCCCTTTAAATACTTATTCGGTAGCTCTGCGTAAAATTTATTACCATGTTGCTCAAAGAGTACTCTTGATTTTTCAAAGAACTTTTTATCTCCTGTAGCTAAACCCAAATAATAATAGTAGTATGGCTGCCCTGCTGCATCCTTATCTTCTTCTAACCTTTGGTTTAGTATTTTTGCTGCTTCCTCTTTTCGATTCAATTTAATAAACAAGTGTGCCATTTCACCTAATGAACGAGGTACTATTTTATGTAAATCTATTTCAGACTCAATCTTTATAAAATCTAACGTTTCATTAAACGTCTGTATATTCCTATCAAATTTATCCGTTTTATGTAACTCTAGTAGTTCCTTTGCTTTCTCTACCCATTCAATTGCCATATTTACGTCTTCATGTAAATATGATTGCCCTAAGTAATGGTATATAGATGCTGTGAATGCTGGGAAATCCTTAGCGTTTTCATGGGTAATGGCTTGTACTGCGACTCTTCTTGATTCATTAACGTCATTATTCATCAAATGTGCTATAACATGTAGTTCTGTAACACGTATTTCATATGATCTCCGCATATATTCATCGTTAATTTTCTTTTCTTTCTCATTTTTACTTACGTCTATATG
>NZ_JAYLLN010000081.1:0-1156 GCF_037126265.1 Sphingobacterium tenebrionis | reverse complement strand
GATAGAAAATATGTAGGTAAGGAGAGCGTAACTTGACGAAAAAGAAGGCAATATTTTTAGATCGTGATAATGTAATTAATGTTCTGTTACATTAAAGTTAACCATAGGGACTAGATAGTGAAAAGTTCAAGGATTTCTTTTCAAACTATTCTATTACTGTGGGTTCCACTGGAAATTTAGGTTTAAGTATTGGTATTATGAGTGCGAAGTTAGGCTTTAATGTGACTGTTCATATGTCAGCAGATGCGAAAAAGTGGAAAAAAGATTTACTTCGAGGTAAAGGAGTTAATGTTATAGAATATACAGCGGACTATAGTAAAGCCGTAGAAGAAGGAAGAAAACAAGCTGATAAGAATCCGATGTGTTATTTTATCGATGATGAAAATTCAAGGCATTTATTTTTAGGCTATGCTGTAGCCGCTGCGCGCTTACATACACAATTAGAGAAATTTCAAATAAAAATCGGCGAGTCTTGTCCTCTATTTGTTTATCTGCCATGTGGAGTAGGTGGAGGTCCAGGTGGTGTTTCGTTTGGTTTAAAGTTAATGTATGGTGATAATGCGCATGTATTTTTTGCAGAACCTACTCATTCTCCTTGTATGCTATTAGGTATGATGACAGGATTGCATGATGGAATCTCCGTGCAAGATTTTGGAATTGACAATAAAACAGATGCAGATGGACTTGCGGTGGGAAGAGCATCTGGATTTGTAGGTAAAACAATAGAGCCATTTTTAAGTGGTATATATACAATTAGCGATAATCACCTATATAAGTTACTAAAAGGGTTAGTAGATACAGAGGGTATAGAGTTGGAACCATCAGCATTAGCGGGTATGATTGGGCCAATCAAATTGTTTAAAGAAGGACAAAGATATATAACAAATAATGACTTAACAAAAAAATTGAACCAAGGTATTCATATAGTATGGGGAACTGGAGGGAGTATGGTTCCAAAAGAGGTAATGAAAGTATATTATCAGGCAGGTTCTCAGTTAATCAATAAAAAATATTGATAGATATAAAATGAGTTCATTTTTCATGGCTACCTATGAGAAGATGAACTCATTTTCGTTTTTTGGATGATGGCCACTTTCTGGTACTACATGTCCATCAATTCAAGAAAGTAGATCCTTTTCTAAACGATAAAACTGAA
>NZ_JAYLLN010000080.1:0-1232 GCF_037126265.1 Sphingobacterium tenebrionis | reverse complement strand
TATCTTTTATATTAATAGTGGTAAATTCGATTCATCTATTCTGTTAACTGCTTCTTCTGCTGCAGGTGTAACTATTATTTTAGATAAATTTATTGTTAAAACAATACTTTGGAAGTTATGTCCGGATTTGTTCTATACCTGTAAGCTAACTAATATTCCATTTCTAGGTGGGTGTTGGGAAGGAACTCTTGAATCAAATTATAAGCCTCCTGGAACAGACGCTAAACTACCACCAATACCAGCACGTATTGAGATACGTCATGAATTTGATAGTATACATATTAAAATGGAAACGAATCAATCATATAGTAGTAGTTACGTAAGTGGGGTCATTGAAGATGAAGGTAAGCAGAAATTCTTATGCTATTTATATGGCAATGATGCTGATAAAGACCGTGAAGTCAACCCGAAGCATGATGGTGCAACACGTCTAAGAATTAAACATGACGGTACTGTTGTTTTAGAGGGACATTATTGGACCGGGCGTGAAACAACAGGATCTATGTATTTTACTAGAAAATCAAAAAAAAACCTCCCTATATAAGGGAGGTTAATTAAATAGATATGCTTTTGCATGTTTTAAAAAATCATGAACCTGATTGAGGGTGTATTTTCTACCAGAATGAAAAAGATATAAAAGTTCCGACACTTCCCCCCATTCCCCACATAAATCACGATTACTTGTGTTATAAATTAAATATTCCAAGGACCCTTCCACATCATCGGATAATTTAACATGACCAAAGTAATTATTAGGCACATTCCATACCAAACATTCTATTAGAAATGAAGAGATTGTTTCATGTTCATAACCATCTTCTTTCATTTTATATCTAAGCCTTTTTAGAATACGGACTACTCTTTTGTATCGACGATTTGTTATATTATTTTTCCGTATTCCGTTTTCATAATGTTGCACGGGATAGTTGTTAACACGCTCATTAGTATAACGAGCGTCAAAAGCTGTCCCCGTGATGAACGTTCCGTCTTCACGATACCTTCTATGCTCTAAACAAGGAACTACATCTGCATCCACTCTATACGAATTCGAATGCAAATCAAATGCTTTATTTCCCCTATTAACATTTTCTGAACCAAATTTTGCATGTAAGGCCCTTTCGATTGCATCTCGGTAGTCACTAAATTTATAAGAACTAGACATATTTCCAAAATCACTTTTACTTTTTTCTTTTGGATAATCAGCGTAAAAAGTATCTTTTAAAACGACAGCT
>NZ_JAYLLN010000079.1:0-1241 GCF_037126265.1 Sphingobacterium tenebrionis | reverse complement strand
GGATCAAGCTGAATCCTTGGGGGGGAATACTAAAAATTTCTTAGTTTAGCATCTTTAAAACAGTTATCCCTTGCAAGAAGCCGAACGTAAATTACTATCCTTGTTGATGCCCGAAGGGCTTTTGGAATACTTTCAGATCATAGAAGTCGATCAGGTCGACAATCAGCTCCATATTTATTTAGATGAACTTAATATTGCTCCGACAGGCTATGAGAACAACAGGTTGGAGTCAAAGGGCTTCATGCCTTCCACCGAGATCTCGGACTTTCCCATTCGAGGCCAGAAAGTTACGCTACATATCCGTCGTCGTCGCTGGACGGTCCTGGAAACCGGACAGATCATTACAAGAGATTGGAACCTTGTGCGTGAGGGTGCTCGAATGACTACGGAATTCGGGCTTTTTTTAAAGAAGATATTTGGATAACCATCCTGTAAGCACCCAATTGGTAGGATTATTCTTCCAAATGGACGGCAAGCAACTCCAGGATCAGTACAAGAACCACCTCAGTGATTTCCATGATTGGGACCAAAAACCTCATGCCGAGAGCTGGACATTGTTTCCTGAAAACATCTCGGAACATCTGAGCATAGATGAGACCAGCTTCAGCAATGGTGAGTTATATACCATTGTTAGCAGTAAATCGGCAAAGGGGCGTAAAGGAACGATCCTGGCAACTATTAAGGGCACTAAGGCTGAGGATATCATGGCTGTTCTTGATCGGATACCCTTGCGCTCACGGAACAGGGTAAAGGAGGTGACCATGGATATGGCCCCCAACATGGCCAAGGCTATCCGAAGGTGTTTCAGGAATGCCAGACGTGTGGTCGATCGGTTCCATGTCCAAAAACTGGCCTATGATGCAGTACAGGAACTCCGTATCAAATATCGTTGGGAAGTCCTGGATGCAGAAAGCAAGAAGATAATGGAGTCGCGAAAGAGAGGGATCCCATATGAACCCGAATTGTTGCCCAATGGTGATACGCTCAAACAGCTATTGGCCAGGTCGAGACACCTGCTGTTCAAACATCCAAGCAGATGGTCGGAAAGCCAGAAAAACCGAGCTGAACTGTTGTTCCTGCGGTTTCCCAAGCTAAAACAGGCTTATGATCTTGGAATTGCCCTGGGTGACATATTCAACAAATGCAGGGACAAAAAGATAGCTTTTACAAAGCTAGGTCTGTGGCACAATCAGGTTGAGAATGCGGGCATTGCTTCCTTTGAGAGCGTGGCAAGATCCATT
>NZ_JAYLLN010000078.1:0-1294 GCF_037126265.1 Sphingobacterium tenebrionis | reverse complement strand
AACAATGATTTCCCAAGTAGTGGCGAGCGAACGGGAAAGAGCCCAAACCATACCTGTTACGGCAGATATGGGGTTGTAGGACCACGATATTGTACTGTGCTATGAACTGGAAGCAGGTGGGAAACTGCGCGATAAGGGTGAGAGCCCCGTACAGGCAAAGAATACAGGCATAGTGGTATCCTGAGTACCGCGGGACCGGAGAAATCCTGTGGGAATCCGCCAGCACCATCTGGCAAGGCTAAATACTCCTGAGAGACCGATAGTGGACCAGTACCGTGAGGGAAAGATGAAAAGAACCCCGAACAGGGGAGTGAAAAGAACCTGAAACCGTGTGCTTACAAGCGGTCGGAGCGGAGCGATTCCGTGACGGCGTGCCTTTTGCATAATGAGCCTACGAGTTACTCTTGTCCGGCAAGGTTAATCGATTAAGTCGAGGAGCCGAAGCGAAAGCGAGTCTGAACAGGGCGCACAGTCGGATGAGGTAGACGCGAAACCTTGTGATCTACCCTTGGGCAGGTTGAAGGTGCGGTAACACGTACTGGAGGACCGAACCGATAAACGTTGAAAAGTTTCCGGATGACCTGAGGGTAGGGGTGAAAGGCCAATCAAACTGGGAAATAGCTCGTACTCCCCGAAATGTTTTTAGGAACAGCGTCGGCATATGAGTCTAGCAGAGGTAGAGCTACCGATTGGGTGCGGGGGAGTCAAATCCTACCAAATCCAGACGAACTCCGAATGCTGCTAGATATGGCCGGCAGTGAGGCTTTGGGTGCTAAGGTCCAAGGCCGAGAGGGAAAGAACCCAGACCATCAGCTAAGGTCCCCAAATCCGTTCTAAGTTGAACTAACGAGGTCCGGTTGCCCAGACAGCTAGGATGTTGGCTTGGAAGCAGCCATTCATTTAAAGAGTGCGTAACAGCTCACTAGTCGAGCGGCCGGGCGTGGATAATAAACGGGCATCAAGAACGGTACCGAAGCTATGGATTGCAGATCAATCTGCACTGGTAGGGGAGCATTCCATAGGGGGCGAATCCGGCAGGTGACTGTCGGTGGACCTTATGGAAAAGCAAATGTAGGCATAAGTAACGATAAGGCGGGTGGGAAACCCGCCCACCGAAAGACTAAGGTTTCCTGATCAACGCTAATCGGATCAGGGTCAGTCGGGACCTAAGGCGCATCCGAACGGAGGCAGCCGATGGACAACGGGTCAACATTCCCGTACTGTTCCTTACTGCGATGTGGTGACGGAGTAGTGACACTGCCGCGAGCTGACGGAATAGCTCGTTGAAGCGCAA
>NZ_JAYLLN010000077.1:0-1306 GCF_037126265.1 Sphingobacterium tenebrionis | reverse complement strand
AATTCGATTTTAAAACATGGAGAAGGCTATACGCCTAGACCTAAAAGTTTAGATATGTTTGTAAACACTCCTCATGGTGAAGTATTAGTGGAGTGTTTGTCCTCTGGTTATAAATCCTCTTTAACAGTTTTATTAGGGATAATTAGAGGGATAGAGTCCTCTTCAACAACGAACCTAGTGAACGAATTTAATGGAATAATAATTATTGATGAAATAGATTTACATTTACATCCGCAATGGCAAGCTAAACTTGTAGATGTTATTAGAAAGCTAGTACCTAAAGCGCAGGTGATTTGTACGACTCATAGTCCACATATAATCCAAGCTGCAAAACCAGAAGAAGTAATAGCTTTAGGAGAGGATGTTAATGGTAATATTTCTGTTAAGGAAATTCCATCTCCTAGCGAATATGGTTTTCAAGGATGGACAATTGAAGAGATTCTTACAGATGTAATGGGCTTAGGACAAACAATGTCGTCTTTATTTATAGAGTCGTTAGAAAAATTTAATGTAGCTTTGCGAAAAAAAGATAGAGAAATGTTAATGTGTGAATATAAAAAACTTCGAGAAATGGTTCATCCTCAGAATCCTTTAGCGACATTACTTAGTGTGCAAGCTGGCGAGTTAATGATTTGGGAGGATTTAAAATGATTTATGTAGAAAGACCTTCCAAGCCTTTAAACCTTACTGATGAACATGTTCAAGCACTCACAGCTAAATTTAAAAAGACTAAAAGTGCTGTTTGGAAAAAAGATTATATTGCTGAGTCTCTTATGAAAATGACTAATAATAAGTGTGTTTTTTGTGAGTGCAGGTTAGGAGAAGAGGGGAAATATATGGAAGTTGAGCATTTTTATCCAAAGTCATTGTATCCTTCAAAAGTTATTTTTTGGGGAAACTTATTTCCAATTTGTAGTCGTTGCAAAAAAGCAAAGGGAGATCATGATACTCAACTCTATCCAATTATTAATCCTTGTTTAAATAATCCAAAAACACATTTGTATTTTGAAAATAATAGTATCTTCGATAAAGATTCAAGTCATTTGGGAATTTTAACTGAGAAAGTATTGAATTTAAATGACACGAGGCAATTAGCTGCTCCACGTTTTTTAGTTGGAGCGAGTGTAATGAAAAAGCTGCAAGAAATTGCACAAGCGGTCAACAGATATGATAGACAATCTGCAGTTATTGGGGATCCAGTTCATAGCACAGTACAATATCGTGGTCCTACAACCCCATATCTGCCGTAACAGGTATGGTTTGGGCTCTTTCCCGTTCGCTCGCCACTACTTGGGAAATCATTGTT
>NZ_JAYLLN010000076.1:0-1313 GCF_037126265.1 Sphingobacterium tenebrionis | reverse complement strand
AGAAAGAGAGTTTGAGTTCGCGGAGCGGACCAGTAAGAAGCAGCCATTCGACAAGCGTCTGATCCTCCACATGCTGGATCAGATCGAACTTGGGGTCCCTCGCCGGGACCTGATGGAACAGTACGGCGTGTCCGAACTGAGCCTTATCCGCTGGATGAAGAAGTTCGGGCGACAGCCCATTGGGCCAAAGCGGTATACCACCGAGCTGAAGCGTTCAGTGATCAGGGCGGTCCAGGACGGGATGAGCGCCTACCGGGCAGGGAACACCTTTGATATCTCCTGCGGTACGGTCTCCAGATGGGTCAGGGAATATAAGGGGGAAAATACCGAACTTAGTTCCCCAAAACCCGATGATATGGCCAACAAAAAACCCGTAGACCCCAAAGAGGCAGAGATCCTGGCCCTGAAGAAGGCCCTGGAGTATGCAAACCTGAAGATCAGGGCATTGGATACCATGATCGACATTGCCGAGGAACAGCTCAAGATCGACATCAGAAAAAAGTCTGGTGCCAAGCGGTCGTAAAGATCAAACAGGAATCCCCAGCAATGGGGATCCGTTTGATCTGCGGACTGTTTGGCAGAACAAGGCATGCGTACTATGACCGCCAGTGGCGGGTGCAGGATGTCGGTCTGAAGGACGAGGTCATCCTGCAGCACGTGCTGCGGATACGCAGCGAACAGAGGAGGATCGGTACCCGGAAGCTGCTCCATATGCTCTCCGGCCCCCTGCAGGAACATGGGATCAGGATCGGCCGCGACTATCTCTTCGCCCTGATGAGGGAGCATTCCCTACAGATCAGGACCAGGAAGAGGAAGGCGGTCACCACCGATTCGCGGCACTGGATGAAGAAGTACGGGAACCTGATAAAGGGACTTGCGGTCGAGCGTCCCGAGCAGGTCTGGGTAAGCGACATCACCTATGTACAGCTCAACAGGCGCTGGGGATATCTGAGCCTGATCACCGATGCCTATTCCAGGAAGATAGTGGGCTGGGCGTTCAGGGGCGACCTCTCGGCACAGGGATGTATCGATGCCCTGCAGATGGCACTGCGGCAGAGGCAGTATCCGGGAAAGGGTCTGATACACCACTCCGATCGGGGTTCGCAGTACTGTAGCAAAGGCTATGTGGATATCCTGCGCTCCAACGGGATAGCGGTCAGCATGACCGAGAACGGGGATCCCTACGAGAACGCGATAGCCGAACGGGTGAACGGCATACTGAAGGCGGAGTTCGACCTCTACGCATCACAGGGTGGCCTGAGGGAGACCACCGGAAAGATACGGGAGAACATCAGGGTATACAACAACCTGAG
>NZ_JAYLLN010000075.1:0-1415 GCF_037126265.1 Sphingobacterium tenebrionis | reverse complement strand
GGCTGTCTCCTATGTTTGTGTCAAGCAAATGTAGGAGACATTTTTTGTTTTATAGATTTGCTGTATTTAGTGAAAAGAGGGAGAGCCTAGGGCTGTCTTAGTAGCTTTTTTAGCATACTGATTTTTAGAGATGGCCTTCCTCTTTTTCGCTTCCTAAGACAGAACAGAATGTAAGGCGGAATTACAGTCCAGCTTGAATATCCATAAGGAGACAAGTCCAAGGGAAGTTTCACTATTGATTTTTCAGTTTCACATCAAAAAATTAACATGAAAACACTCAAGCAGGTCGTTGGCATTGACGTCGGTAGTAAGGAACTGGTCGTATGCTTTGGCAAGATCTTTTCCAATCTGGATAAAAAGCTGTGCCAATATGGTAATTTCCGAAACTCGGATAAAGGTTTGATAAAGCTTTACGAATGGGTACAGACCCATACCTGTGAGGATAGTCCTCTTCATTTTGTCATGGAGGCTACAGGCGTTTATCACGAAAAGCTAGCCTATTTTCTGGAAAGCAAGGGGTGCAATATCAGTATTGTCCTGCCAAACAAGATCAGCAACTATTTCCGTACCTTAGAGATCAAGACGATAACGGATAGTACCTGCTCGGAAGCTATCACCTTATTTGGCCTAGAGCGCAACCTGGAGTTGTGGCGCAAGCCAGACCCCACCTATAAGCGTTTGAAGCAGCTGACCCGGGAGAGAGACCAATTGGTACAGGAACGTACTGCTGTCAAGAACCAGCTACATGCAGAACAGGCAGAGGCAGAACCCAATGAAAACTCTATAGGACGGATAAAGGAACGCATAGCAGTACTGCAAAGACAGGAAAAGGAAATAATGACCGAGTTAAAGCTCATTGTTAAGGAGAGTTCCTTACTCAAAAAACAAACAGATAACCTGACCACAATCCCTGGAATTGGACTGCTGACAGCAGTAACAGTATTGGCAGAAACGAATGGATTTGAGATGATCCGAAATAAAAAGCAACTGGTAAGCTATGCCGGCCTGGACATAAAGGAAAAACAGTCCGGAACATCGATCCAGAGCAAACCTACCATATCCAAACGGGGCAACAGATACCTGAGAAAATCCCTTCATTTACCTGCATTGGCCGCCATAAGGCATGATGAACATTATTCTAATACATTTACAAGGCTTGTTTCAAGAAATGGCATCAAAATGAAAGCAGCAGTAGCTGTGCAAAGGAAACTTCTAGAGCTGATGTTTATAATTTATAAAAACGAACAGCGGTATGATCCACAATACCATCTCCAAAAGTATCAGAACGAAAAAGTAGATACAAATTAGGGCGGCCAAAAACGGCTACCCTAAACAGGCTGGCAATAGACCGCCTAAAACCCGAAATTACAAAAAAAAGATAAAATTGACTTGTATATTAACACAGAATCTAAAAA
>NZ_JAYLLN010000074.1:0-1578 GCF_037126265.1 Sphingobacterium tenebrionis | reverse complement strand
TGTCATCCTGAGAATTAAAAATTTGAACTAAATTTATCGGAAGGTGATGACATTTAGTAACTTAGTTCATTGACCATTCTGCAGTTTGACCGGACTATCGTATAGTGCATCTTGCCTGTCCCTGAGCTTGGTTCCATAGATTGAGGCATTGGAGTTTGGTACATCTTTTAGATTGTCCGTATGGTAGCCTGCCGTTTATTTTTCCTCTATGGGCTTAATGGTTTCACATTTTAATTGATGTGCCATGAAAATCATTCACGATCATGCTGCGGGGATCGATATCGGTTCACGCAGAATCTTCATCTCCGTCCAGGGGCAGGAGGTCGTTTCCTTCGCCACTTTTACCCGTAACTTTCGCGAAGCCCTGGACTATCTGCTCTCCCATGGTGTGGACACCGTTGCGATGGAGGCCACGGGTTCCTATTGGTTCATCCTTTACGATATCCTCCACGCCGGAGGGCTTGACGTCTGGCTGGTCGACGGCCGCCAGACCAAACAGGTCCCCGGACGGAAGACCGATGTAAAGGACTGCCAATGGATCCAGCAGCTGCACAGCTATGGACTGCTGAACCGCTGCTTTGTGGCCGAAGGGGACCAAAAGGAGATCCGCAGCTACCTGAGGCTGAGGGAGGACCTGCTGCGGAACGCCGCCATGCATGTCAACCACATGCAGAAGGCCCTGGTGGAAATGAACATCAGGCTTCCCGAGGTACTGAGCCAGATCCATGGAGCAAGCGGTATGGCCGTCATCGGTGCCATCCTGTCGGGCGAGCGCGATCCTGGTGTCCTGCTGTCCCTGTGCCATACCAGGCTGCGCAGGACCAAGTCCCAGGAGATCCTTGCCGCCCTGGAGGGTTTCTATACAGAAAGGGGTGTGTTCGCCCTAAGGATCGCCCATGAGGCCTATCTGTTCTACATGAAGCAGATTGCCGAATGTGACCATAAGCTGGAAGCCCTGCTGCAGAAGGGCGGCGATGGCGGCAAAGGGACCCAGTCAGGGCCCAGGAAACCGATACGGCACAACAGGCCGGACATCAGGGACCTTGGCGCCCATCTGCTGGACCTCTTCCAGGGCAGGGATGCCACCATATTGCCCGGGATCACGGACTATACCTGGATGCAGATCTACAGCGAGACGGGAAACGATCTGGAACGATGGGCCACGGAGAAGCATTTCACAAGTTGGCTGGGGCTATCTCCGGGGCAGAACAGCTCGGGCACAAGTAGCAGAAGGGTCAAGCGGAAGGGGAAACCGCTGACCGGACAGATATTCCGGGTCATTGCACAGGGACTCCTACAGAGCAAGAAAATAGCGATCGGGGAATTCGGACGACGGCTTCGGGCCAGAAAAGGGCCTATGATCGCCATCAAGGCCATGGCCAACAAATTGGCAGCACAGTATTGGCGACTGATGGTAAAGGGGACTACCTATGTGGAACAAGGGGTGCAGACCTATGAAACACAATTGAAAAAGCAGAAGGAAAAGTACCTAAACAGGTTGGCACTGGAGTTCGATATGAAATTAGATAAGATACATTGACCTGATTAACAATAGGTTATACAACATGTCATTGGTAG
>NZ_JAYLLN010000073.1:0-1782 GCF_037126265.1 Sphingobacterium tenebrionis | reverse complement strand
CAGAAGAAGAACTCTTACATCTTCGTTTTTCTCCGACCATTCTATAATTGTTCTTAACTTTTCTTCTCTGACTTTCATTTTGTTTGGTTCGGTTTTACTATGTCGTACAACTTATTTATTGATACGGCTTTTCTGTACAAAACAGCATAATACTTGATGTTTTTGTGCAGGTTTGTTTCTTTATTTGATCAAATATAACGAAAGTAGGTAGACAATGATTTCTTATTTCTCATCAAGTAATCACGTTACCTCCAATACCTTTTCACTTCAAACGCATAGGCATTTTTCTCATCCACTACTTGGGTTGCTACCGTTTCAACATTCCAAGCGACAGCTTCGAATTTCGGGAAGAAGGTATCTGCACCAAATTCGCCCTGCACATGGGTAATAAACATCTCTTGAACACAATCAAGCGCTAAAGCTTCTCGGTAAATTTGTCCGCCTCCAATTATGAAAACGGTTCGTTCCACTTCATTTTTATAATGATCCAAACAGGATTCCAAGGAAGAAAAAACAACTGCTCCAGGAGCATGATATTCGGTATTGCGTGTTAAGACCGCATTCTCGCGGTTGGGCAACGGCCGAAAACGTTCCGGAATGGAATCGTAGTTTTTTCTACCTGTAACCACAATATGTCCCGTGGTTGTTTCTTTGAAAAATTTCATATCTGCAGGCAAATGCCACATCAAATCATTGTTCTTTCCAATACCGAATTGCTGATCAACAGCAACAATCAATGCTACTTTCATGGAAGTACTTTGTAAATTGTAGGTGAAATGAACACCATGCGGGGATTTGGAATTACTGCATCGTGAACCTGTGTTCCCCTGGCCTCTTCTTCCGTGAGAAAATAACCAATTACCCAATGATAGGTTCCATCCCAAATCTTCATTCATTTTGGCTTCAAGTCTGTGCCGTTTTTCCAAGTCTTCTTCATTTCCAAAGTCAGAATTTAGTTTATATTCAATTATTAGAAATTTTAAATCATCTTCGTCTATTTGCTCATAACCTTCATTAATCTTCTCATTAATTTCCTGTTGAATTATTTTATGAAAATTTTTTAAAAGTGTGGATTTTACTTTTTTTTGCTCTCCATTTTCTCCAACAGTTCCCCAATGAACAAGACCTGTTTTGTCATCTTCATCCCAAGTTTCCCAATAATGAAGAACTCCATTAATTTCTTTGTAAAGTTTTAGCATTTTATTTAATATTTTGTCAATTTAATGTGATTGGATAAAATGTCGCATAACGGTTCTCAGCTATACGCAGGCAGGGATTTTAACCACTAAACTTCCTACGAAGAACTGAACTTTAAATTTACCACTTAACTGTCCTACGAAGCACGAAACCCCTGCTTGCGTATAGGTGATGTTATGCGGTCGGTTTTCATTTTCTCTTTTTTCTCGTTAATTTGTCAAGCAAAGTTACTAAATTTGCAGTCAAGCAATTTCAATTTTTGAATTATGTATTTCAGCAGACCTTGGACTTCTATCTAAGTGATAGGCAGTCCTGAAAATTCCAATCTCTTTTAGGTCAAGACAATTAGTCTATGGGTTTCGTGTGCCGACTTTTTTGTAAAGGCGTTACGTTGTCATAGTTGCTCTGTCGGGTAATACTGTCTATTCACTTCTCCACGATTTGAATTCAAGTATTCACCTGTAAGAAGTTACTAATGAACTCATTTAAACTTTTAGCAAGATAAGTGCAAAAGCCAAATAATGCCAATTCAACCAGGAATTGTCCAAAGTGTCGAATCTGATTAGAAGCGTTCTGAAGCTGTCC
>NZ_JAYLLN010000072.1:0-2228 GCF_037126265.1 Sphingobacterium tenebrionis | reverse complement strand
GGGCTACATCGCAAAAGCGGCCTAATCAGAATATTATTTGGAGAAAATTTAATTTATTATTTGGATATATACACAGTTCATTGCGAGGAGGCACGACGAAGCAATCTTTAGACTTTGTCATCCTGAGCAGCGTCGAAGGATCTGTACGTGTACCATGTTTAGATGCTTCGACTTCGCTCAGCATCACAAGAGGAAAGATTGCTTCGTTCCTCGCAATGACGCTAAGCCACGAATTAACGCCCCCTTACTGCTTAACGCCTTTAAACCTAAACTGTCCAGCTTTTTTTACATCTCCCAAGGTAGAAACCGTTAAAGAATTATCCTTTCCATAGAACAGAAAAGTTCCTTTCGGATCATTTTCAGGATTCACGATATACCCATCCTCTGGAAATACATCAAAGATCTCCGCTACACCACCCGTATTTGCTGCCGGTGTAACCTTCACCTTCCCCTCGCCTGCCGAGGTAATCGTCAAAGTCGTATTATCAAAGATCTTAATACCGGTAGCCGGGTAAACCGTCATCTCTCCAGCATATGTACCTTCCACATCGCTATTGGAAACATCATCATCTTTACTACAACCGGAAAAGCCAAAGGAAGTCAACGCTATAAATGCCAAGCAGAATAATTTGTTTTTCGTTCTCATGTGTTAGATTTTAAGGTCAATATTTTATTAATAAATGAAATTGTGTGATTGTCCTTGAAGCGCAATTTCCTTGCCAATAAATTTCGTAACTTTGCGGTTTCACATTCATATAATCCATCTGCTGTGTCATTAGATAAATTAAAGCTTAGCAAAAGACTTCACGCCAATATGAGCGAATTGGGCTATTTTACCGCCAAGGAATTCCAATTGAGAACCTTGTCCCGCATCATTGGCGGACATAGTATCCTCGGAATTGCACCTGAAGGAGCCGGTAAGACAACCACCTACATATTGGGGGTACTTTCGCGTTTGAAATACACCCAGGATGAAGCGCCTAAGGCTTTAATCCTGACACCGAATGAGGAGAAAATCGCTGAGATCATCGAACAGTTCTATGCCATCAGCAAGAATAAAGAGCTCCATATCATGGGCCTAAAACCTTCTGGAAGCATGGAAGAAGAAATTGAAGGATTGGTGCGTGGAGTGGATATCGTGGTGGCAACACCAAATCGTGCCCGCGCGGTATACCTGAAATTGGGGCTTAACCTGAACCGGATCCAGACCTTCATCCTGGATGATGCCGAAGAGATGGTTAAACAGGGCATGGCCACCAATGTACGCGAATTGGCACAGAGCTGTGGCAATGTGCAATACCTATGTTTCAGTACGGTGGACCATGATAAACTTCACCTCATGATTGATGAGTTCATGCCTTTCCCTACTTTGGTGGAAGTGGATGAATTATCCGCAGATGAGATCGATACGCACGACCTGATGCTCTATCAGGTTCCAAATTTCACGACCAAGATCAACCTGCTGAACAACCTGATGGCGGATGAGGAAGTGTTTGAGAAGGTTGTGGTATTTGCCAATTCCCGTCAGACAGCACAGAAACTGAAAGAAAGATTGCAGGTGAAAAAAGGTTCAGCCGTTCTTTATCAATTATACGATGAGGATAACCACCGGATCGATGATATCGAAATATTTAAACAGAATCCCGATTATCGGATATTATTGGTCGCCAACGAGGATGGCCATGAACTGAATCTGTCGGGCATCCCTTTTATCTTCCACATTGATATCCCGGAGGATAAGGATATTTTTGTGAAGCATGTATTGAAATCCGGCTCGAATAACGGCCAGGATGAGGCAATCGCCATTACCTTTTCGACGGACATTGAATTGCCAGAATTAAGGAAGATCGAACAGGCATTGGGCAAGAAGATTCCGGTGATGGATCTGCCGGAGGATTTATTGATCTATTCCCCGTCCAATGACGGCGGAAAGCAAAAGGAAGAAGAGGATGAAACTAGAGGTGGCGCCTTCCACAAAAAGAAGGAAAGCAATAGCAAGACTTATAATTATGGTAGCGGCGTAAAGGCGAAAATGAGCAAAGCGAATAAGAGAAGGTAGGGTTTAGATTATAGATGATAGATATTAGACGTTAGAGCCGTCATTGCGAGGCTCTCTTCCCGTCCTTTAGATTTGTATAATAATAGAAAGGGTTAATTGTTTAAGTTATCCTTTTAGAAAGATTACCTAAAACGGTAGCGGCAAATTCTCTTTCCGTGAAGGTTTTTAT
>NZ_JAYLLN010000071.1:0-3026 GCF_037126265.1 Sphingobacterium tenebrionis | reverse complement strand
TGCTAGTGGTTAGTGCATGCAGTAACGAACAAGAAGTCCAAAAAACTGAAGTATCTAAGAGTGAAGTGAAAACAACTGCTATGAATTCAGAGAAGGATGTAAAAGCTATTACTGAAGCTGAGAAGACGGGGACATTCATGGTTATAGCAGGGATGGATTGCTGCCCGCCATCAGTTGTGGAAGATGCCATTGCACAGGTTGAAGGTGCTGGCAAAACAGCCATTAAAGTTAATGGAAGCACCGCGGAAGTAACGGTTTCTTTTGATGATACGAAAACCAATTTAGATGCAATTAAGACGGAGGTTTCAGACTTGGGTCTCCCCGTCGAATAAAAGGAGGATATTTTTACCATGAAAAAATATCGAGTGAACGTGCAAGGAATGACATGTTCGGGTTGTGAACAGCATGTAGCTGTCGCTCTTGAAAACATGGGTGCAAAAGCGATTGAAGTAGATTTTCGCCGTGGAGAAGCTGTATTTGAGCTTCCTGATGACGTGAAAGTTGAAGACGCGAAAAATGCGATTGCTGACGCAAACTATCACCCGGGCGAAGCAGAAGAATTTCAATCGGAACAAAAGACGAATTTATTGAAAAAATATCGGCTAAACGTTGAAGGAATGACCTGCACTGGTTGTGAAGAACATATTGCGGTTGCTCTTGAAAATGCAGGTGCAAAAGGGATTGAAGTAGACTTTCGTCGCGGAGAAGCACTGTTTGAACTACCGTATGATGTAGACATTGATATCGCGAAAACAGCGATTACTGACGCACAATATCAACCGGGCGAAGCAGAAGAAATACAAGTGCAATCGGAAAAAAGGACAGATGTAAGTTTAAATGATGAAGGTAACTATGATTATGATTACATCATCATCGGTTCTGGTGGAGCTGCCTTTTCATCTGCCATTGAAGCCGTTGCTTTGAACGCAAAAGTGGCTATGATTGAGCGTGGAACGGTGGGTGGAACTTGCGTTAATGTCGGATGCGTTCCTTCTAAGACCTTATTAAGAGCAGGGGAAATCAATCATCTAGCAAAAAATAATCCATTTGTGGGATTACACACTTCGGCTTCAAATGTTGATTTAGCGCCATTAGTAAAACAAAAGAATGATTTAGTAACCGAGATGCGAAATGAAAAATATGTGAATTTAATTGATGATTATGGTTTTGAATTAATAAAAGGTGAAGCAAAATTCGTAAATGAAAATACAGTTGAAGTAAATGGCAATCAAATCACAGCCAAAAGATTTTTAATAGCTACAGGTGCTTCTTCAACTGCACCTAATATTCCCGGATTAGATGAAGTAGATTATTTAACAAGCACTAGCTTATTGGAATTAAAGAAGGTTCCAAATCGTCTTACCGTAATTGGTTCAGGATATATCGGCATGGAATTAGGACAACTATTTCATAACCTCGGGTCAGAAGTCACTTTGATTCAAAGAAGCGAGCGTCTATTAAAAGAATACGATCCTGAAATTTCAGAAGCCATTACTAAGGCCTTAACAGAACAGGGAATTAATTTAGTAACAGGTGCAACCTATGAACGAGTTGAGCAAGATGGAGACATTAAAAAAGTTCATGTTGAGATAAATGGTAAAAAGCGAATTATTGAAGCAGAACAATTGCTAATTGCCACTGGAAGAAAACCAAATACAGAATCATTAAACTTACATGCAGCAGGCGTTGAAGTTGGTTCCCGTGGTGAAATTGTCATTGATGATTATCTTAAAACGACCAATTCCCGAATTTATTCAGCTGGAGATGTCACTCCCGGTCCCCAATTTGTTTATGTAGCTGCTTATGAAGGTGGACTTGCTGCTCGTAATGCAATCGGAGGACTAAATCAAAAGGTCAATTTAGAAGTGGTTCCAGGCGTTACGTTTACTTCTCCATCGATTGCAACGGTTGGTTTAACGGAGCAACAGGCAAAAGAAAAAGGATATGAAGTGAAAACATCGGTATTGCCGTTGGATGCTGTTCCAAGAGCGCTCGTTAATCGGGAAACAACAGGTGTTTTCAAATTAGTGGCAGACGCGAAAACATTGAAAGTGTTAGGGGCGCATGTAGTGGCAGAAAACGCAGGAGACGTAATTTATGCAGCAACATTAGCTGTGAAATTCGGTTTAACTGTTGGAGATCTGAGAGAAACGATGGCTCCATATCTAACAATGGCAGAAGGATTGAAGCTGGCTGTCCTAACTTTTGATAAAGATGTTTCGAAATTATCTTGCTGTGCTGGATAAGTTAGAAAAAAGATTCCTGATTATTGCTCAGGAATCTTTTTTCTGTTTTATGAATAAGGTTTTCCGTACTTTGCCAAATTAACTTTAAACTGTTTAAGGAAATGAAATATTTATATAGCATATTTGTTTTACACGGTTTATTATGTCAACAATCTGTGCACTTTGGTTAAGTCTTCTTGCTATTGAAATCTATAAAACTTACTTAATAAAAAGGATTGAGTTTCTCTACAAATTATCGAGGAATGACTAATGGTGGCAGAGGAATAAATCCCTTTTTAACAGCCATTGAGTCAGTGGCTAGGTGCAACGATTTGCACGATGATAATTACGAATAAATGCATCACTTACGTCTGCTCGATGGCTCGAAATTGCCCCAGTATTCCAAAGTCCATAAATCCCTGTACGGCGAAATAATGTCCAATGAGTATCTTCTGGTCATCTATAAACAGGCGTTTGAATATCTCCTAGTTCCTTAACTGTTTTTGATTCCGAAATAGCATTATATGGAGCTGGAACAGTGTAACCAAGACGAATTAAAATTTGATATAACTCTGTTAGATTGGGTTCGCATACATCCCGACGATAGATTTCCATAAGTTGTTTTAATTGAGGATTCTTTAAAATCTGAATGTATAAATTACATTACCCCAAGCAAACCCATTCGCGAAGGTAGCCTTGGGTTACCATATAATACTCGCTAGTATCAAGGAAACGGTTTTCATGTCGAGTTTATTATAGAAATGTTGCAATAACACCATTTTAAAGATGATGTTACTTCTA
>NZ_JAYLLN010000070.1:0-5035 GCF_037126265.1 Sphingobacterium tenebrionis | reverse complement strand
ATCGTTTTGTGTATCTAATTATAGATTTTGTACCAGGATCAATACTGTTTTTAAATCCTATGACCTTGTAAATAGCGTTCATAAGCTTCTTTGTAATAAGTTGGCCATCTTTCGCGAAGGGAAGCAGCACATTATGCACATATGCTGCATACTCCCTACGATTTGATTGCAATGAATCTAGCATTTGTTCCATTGTTTCTAATTTAGAATTTATTTTCATTACTTTACGAACCTGCTCCCAAACAATTTTTAAAGAAGTAGATAAATATTCTTTAGCTTTACCACCAAAACGAACCGCGCCGCTTTTAGCTATATCCCACGCCTCATGCATAAGCTCCTTATGGTTTATCATATCAATCACCACGCCTTAAAAGCCAAATACTAGGCCAGATACAAGGTAAGTAAATGATAATAGGAATATAGCTAGAGAAATCGTTCCGTAGAACCATAAGCGATCTGAAGCTGCTCCATCGATACCGAACCATTCGTTAACTGCGTTATATTTCGCAACTATAAAATTACGAAACATTCCGAAAAAATCACTTTTGCTTTTATGTTGTGGTACAATAACCTCATTATTTGTGATTTTGTATAGGGTATTTGCCATGTCAAATCATCCTTTCATCTCATAGATAATGTGTAGGGAACGCTCTTTCATTGCCGCCAAGCTGGGAAGAGCGTTCTCTTTTTGTATTCAATTTATTCGTAATCTAAAAATCCTGCCACATCAGATGCTCCTACTTCATTTGTTGGTTCAGCAGCAGGAGTGATACCTACTTCTTTTTGTTGACCTATTAATGTCTGTATAAACACTTCAATTGATCTGAGCGTATTTGGTTCTAAGAGTTGTTCTCGCTCTGCTTCACTTAAATCTAAATTAAGAGGAAGCGTAATTTCAGAACCCTGCTCTTTCTTTGCTTCGCGATCAACAATCCCATAAACTAATTTATTTCGTGAAATCGAACGCTCTCTATTTAAGAAATCCAATGTTACAGGATCTGCGTTAACAGGAACTTTAACAGAGAAGGTTTTTCCGGGTTCAACGCTATTATTTTTCTTCATGTATACCACCTATTTTTTTAGGTCTAGTCCCTTTTGCTTAGCGATAATTAATAATAGTTTGTAGTATGCTTTTGCAATGCTCCAGATACTTTCCTCTGTATCTAAGAAGTGCATTTCAAATTGATTATTTTCTTTATTAATTTGCTCTAAGAAAGGTTTAGCGATTGCAGCGGATCCACCTACGTTATAAATAGAGTGTAAATCCCCAACTTCTTTCCACTTATCAACTAGATCAGCATATTCTCTCATTGCAAATTCCATTAAGTGTTTTTCGGCAATCGCTTGATAGGATTCCGCTTTTCCGTGCGGTCTAATTATAAAAGCTTCTTTTTCTGCAGTCATGTTTTCAACAAGCTGTCTACGAGATTTAAAGACATCTACACGGAACGTAGTAAAGACTTCTTTTTTAATTGCATCTAAGTATTCGCCAATACCTAATGGTGATCCTGATGAATATTCATTATCGATTCTGCCCATACGAATTACAGCTTTATCGGTAGTATTACCACCCATATCATTGATTAAGATATTTTTCTTCTTCAATTCGTCATTAATCGCTTGTAATTTATCGTCTACAGTAAGGTTGATTACTGCGCCAAATCCTTCAACGTTCATAAATGCGTCGCGGAATTTGATATTAACTGTTTTACCTTCAAGTAATGGCGTCTTTTTAAATTCGATAACGTGAGTACCTTCGATTAATTTTTCTTTAAAAGCCGCACGTTTATCTGCTTTAACCTCATCTACTGGAAGTCCTGACGATAGTAAGTACTCTACCTCTACTTTTCTAGCTTTGCTGTGCATTGCTGCGTAGTAAGCTAGTGCAGTAAGAGTCAAAATTACCGTTTGATCCGATTCACTTTTAAGGACTGTAGCAGGAATATGTGAGCTATCTTTTTCTTTTACTGCTAATGTACCAACAGCGTAAGTACCAGAAATGTTAATCGCACTACTTGTAATACGTAAATGTAATTCTGATAGTGGATCATCTCCTAAAGATAGAATCGGACGATCGTCCATCTTTTTAATTACATTAGGGATATATACCTTGTGATCTTCCCCTAATCCGCCAATAAAGGCTTTTAATGCATCGTTACCAGCATCCACGGAAGCCGTTAAAAACATAATTATCATCTCCTCAAAATCTATGTCTCACTAATATAGTAACACTAAGGTAACACCTTTTCAACAAAAAGTGTCACTAAGGTAACACCTTTTTTAGGGATAAAAAGAGAAACCGCTATACAATAGGGTTTCTGTATGAAATTTATATATGTGCCCTCCAAATTTTCCGATATTTTTCTGAGAGAGGGGAGGAGCGCCAAAAGATAATGTATCGGTGCATTGCTTCTATGCTTTTCATACCGAGCAGAACTTTTATCTCTGCGCCGCTAATACCACTCCGGAGCGAATCTAGTATGTGCCGGTTACGTAGTGTAGTGGGGGAGAGGTGGTGAATGTTTGCGCGTTTAATTTCTTTTTGTAGCATTCGCTGCATCGCTATTTTTGTTAATTTTTTTGGCGAATCTGTACTGTAATCCCACTGGAACGTACCTGTAGCATGATGAAACGTTACGAAAAGTGGGTCTAGCGTATTTTGGCGCGGTTGTACGGGTTCTGGGATGTCTTTGTATGTGGCCAAGAGTAATTTACGATCTGATTCATGTAAGGGGATAGCGCGTTTTATACCGCCTGCAGCAGTAGGGAATAGTACGCCTTGTCCAAAGTTAACATCCTGCATGGTTAAATTGGTGAGATCGTGAATACTAAATCCGTAATAGATCATTAAACGTACGATTAGTAGATTGCGATTAAGAATATGACTTCTGCCGGCTATTTGGTAGGGGGTTAATTCCTCCAGACTTTTCATTGTCTGCAGCAGCCGTTCGATTTCTGTATCAGAAGCAAAGTTATGTAATTGTAATAACTCCTGCTTCCCACGATCTACGGATTCTAAGAATACTCCATGATAATCCAGAAAGTTTATTATTACACCACTAATCCTTTTTAAAGAAGTAGGGGAGCAATTGCGGGTTGTTTTCGCTGCATTTAAATATTGTTTAAACCTATCTGTAGTTATATTCCGTTTAAATGGGCGTTGCAGGGCGTCCTCGCTATTTTCTAACCATAAAGCGAATAACACCAAATCATAACGATATCGTTGCACAGTAGAGAGTTTTCGGCCGTTTCCTTGCATGTACAAAAGAAACTCATGAATCGACTGGTCCCAAGTCAAAATTATCATCTCCATTTTTATAAAAAATCGTGTACCACTATTGGTGAAAGAAAAACAACAAGACGTCCACAAGGGATTCTTGCTGCCGTGCTTATTTTAGTATTCGTTTATACCACGGTTGTTTTTCTGTTGTAGCAGCTGCTTCCTGCATTTCTATAAGAGTGTTCATTTTGCTTGTAAGATCTTGCAGTTGGTCCTGAAGTTCCTGGTTCCGTTTATCTGATTGCAATAATTGCTCGTGAATTCGCTCTGCTCGTTGATCGGATTTTATAACTTGTTCAACTAAAAGCGTATTCTGTTCAGATAAATTACGTTGCTGGTTAACTATGGTCTCCAAACTCTTTAGAAATGGCTCCATCTTTGCCAATGACAATTCATTCACCACATCATCATCATTACGTACATCATGATATACCGGGATAGATCCTTGCAGCTCTTCCAAAATCTCATGCGTCTGTATACCTTTTGCGTATAATTCTTTTATCTGCTTGAGCAGGGGTAATCCTTCGCTAAAGATCATCTTTTTTCTACCAACAGATTTCACTTTGAAAAAGTCCGGATAAGTATGCAGGTATCTTGAAATAGAAGTATGGCTAATACCCAACGTATCCGCTGCTTCTTGGATCGAATACCATTCTTTCATCACCACGCCATCACCTCACCAGTAGTAATTCGACGTGCGCAGCTAAAGTCTTGCTAAAAGGTTGCAATTAGTTAACAAAAAAGAACATAAATAAAACCCTATTGCGATAAAAACAATAGGGTTCCCGTAGTATTAGCGTACAACGGGTTTATATAGATCATATTGGCGTGACCTACACAAAGTGGTTGTACAGAATGTTGGTAGCAAACTGTACGAGTTATATGAACACAATCATACTGCGGTTTGCTCTTTAATTATAATTTAACCAAACATGCCATACAATACCCTATATTAAATCTAAATTTTTCAGTAACCAATCTTGAACCTCTTCCTTCAAATCAATACCTACAGCAATAGTTCCAAGCACTACACCTTTTCCAACAAGGTTTATATCTACAGACATAGATACTTTTCCTGTTTTGATTTCATAAGTCACTGTTTCGATGTGCTTCTTAGGAACACGAACAAAGTTAATTAGACCTGAAGACTCTACATATGTATCTGTAATTTTAATTTTAATATCTTTCCACGAAAATTCTGTATCTGTAATAGTTTTAGCGTTTTTAGTTCCAAATAAGCCCATAAGTAATAGACCTCCTATATGTTGTCATCATCATCTTAGCATATAGGTGCAGGTGCTCATAGTCTGCTTTAAGCATATAAACGGAATGTATTTTAGTCTCTTCTATACTCTTTTTTAATTTCTTCTAAACGTTTTTTATCTTCTTCATTTTTACGTAATTTAGCTATATCTTGAATAACAATTCCAAATACAGCTGAAATTTGTTGATCGCTACGACCTGTATTTATTGCTTTTAAAATTGCAGGTGAAATGGCTTCTTTATAATTATCTGATAATGAATCCCAATTTTTTACCTCTTTAAGCTCTTGACTAAAAGCGGACTCTTCTTTTTCTTTCTCTGCCGTTTCTTCTTTAAGCCACTTAGGTACAATTTCAGAGCGTACGGGGTTGTTATTGGATTCAGATGATTTTGTATTAATTTCAGTTTTAATGGATTTTTCTAACAAACCACGGAAACTTGTCTTTATTTCAGCTTTTAATACACGTGCAATTACAGCATTGAATGCTACTG
>NZ_JAYLLN010000069.1:0-5421 GCF_037126265.1 Sphingobacterium tenebrionis | reverse complement strand
GACGCTTGTCGAATGGCTGCTTCTTACTGGTCCGCTCCGCGAACTCAAACTCTCTTTCTATTGTTTCCATACACTTTGTTTTTGTGTATAGCTTTTTTAGGATTGGACACGAGAATAAAAAAAGCTGTATCCTTTTTCGGATACAGCCCATTGTATGTTAATTTATATTTTTAATTAATTAGGATTCTATTTGATAATTTAAAACTTCAAATCTTATTTCCAAGACCATTCGGTTTTATCGAAATCATTATCGATATATTCAAATTCTCCTAAATCTTTTAAAGAATTAGCTTTTAATAGTTTTTCTTCCCAGTATTTACGAGGTTTTGAGTTTACCGTTTCAATAATGGTTTTAGAATCCTTTATTAATAAAAAACTTCATCTGTAATATGGAGCTGTTCAAGAAATTGTTTCCTAATTATAATTCCAAAAGATTTACCGATTTTTATGATTTTAGTTTTCATATTACTAGGGTTATAAGAAACCAAACACTTAATTTTTAATATTCAGCTAATCATTATGGAAAAACTTTATAGATATCGTTTCTCTTCACAAAACGCGCTAGTTCAATTTTATTATCATCCTTAAAAAAACCTAATCTATATCCTCCAATTCTCAAACGATAAGCAGTAGAAAACCCCTTTATCTTTATAACATTGGGAATATCTTCTAATGTGCTTGCATTTTCAATTTCAATAATGATTAATTTAATTCTAGCGTTCATTTTTTTATCTGACACTTTCTTAATATCATTAAGAAAAGTCCTTAAAAAAACTATTTCCATTAGTCTAAAGCATTCATAATTTCATCTCGAGTAACAGTTTCTTCCCTGTCTGATTGCTGCATTAATAACAACAGTCCTAGATCTTCCCTTTCTTCTTCAGACAAGGCCTTTAAACGTTCTTTTTCTTTATATTCAACATAAAATTTAACCGCTTTTTCCATTATTGATTTCACACTCTTATCATCAAAAGCAGAAAGCAGTTTTAACTTCGTTAAAATAGTTTCATCAATATCTATAATTTTCTTAACCTTCATATAACAAATATATAAGTTATATACGATATATAAAAATTAGAAGATAATAATAAAAAAAACAGAAGCAACTAAATTAGTAAGAGGCCGTATCAAATGCTTGATACGACCTCTTACTAATTTTACAAGTTTTCCTCATTTGTACTAATTAGCTAACTCGTATATTCTATTATCTATTGTGTAAGTATAGAATTGGGTAGTAAGATTGCCCTTTATTTTATGAGTTTCTTTGTAGATGTTATAATTTATTGCATTCAAATTCCAATTGAATGAATTGGGATCATATTTGAAAACAATTTTTTTTCCGTCATTAAATTTGATAGCTATGGAATCATGTGCTGATGGCGAAAAAGTAAAATTAAATCTGTTAAAGTTTCCAGGCACACTTATACTATCGGCAATATCTATAGATACTTTTCCAGCATTTCTTCTATAAAAATCAATAGAAACAGTATTTGGAAGAGTGTTTTTATATACAAAAACATCTTCAAACAGTGATTCTGGATTATGTTCAGAACAGGATACCAATAATCCAAATAGGCCTATTAATACTGCTCTACATAAGCTGTTCATATCCTAACTCCTTACTCTTGAGAACCAATCTTCCCTTGAGCCTCCCGCTCCTTACGTAGTTTACTGTGTCTATAACCGTACAAGAAATAGATTGCTACACCAATAGCCATCCAAATTCCTAAACGCTCCCAGCTCACCAACGGAAGGGATGCCATCATCGCGATACACACCAAAATTCCTAAAATTGGAACCAATGGAACCAATGGCGTTTTGAAAGGTCTTTCGATATTCGGATTGGTCTTGCGTAATACTAAAACACCTATACATACCAACGTAAAGGCAAATAAAGTACCGATACTTACCATATGTCCCAAATCAGATACCGGAACAAATCCTGCGAAAATACTCACAAAAACCATGAAGATCAGATTGGTTTTCCAAGGCGTTTGACGTTTGGAAAGATCTGAGAAGATCTTTGGCAACAAGCCATCCTTACTCATGGAATAGAACACGCGGCTCTGACCCAATAACATCACCAGGATAACGGAAGTATAACCAGCAATAATCGTAACAATCATCGCAGTATTCAAGAAATGATAACCGGTTTTTTCAAAAGCTGTGGCAACTGGCTTCGCATCACCAGAGAAAGCGGTATAAGGCGCTAACCCCGTCATCACATAAGAGAACAACACGTAAAGAATGGTACAGATGACCAAGGAACCAATAATACCGATCGGCATGCCTTTCTTCGGGTTCTTCGCTTCCTGAGCCGCAGTACTTACCGCATCAAAACCGATAAAGGCAAAGAAAACCACTGCTGATGCACGTAGTATACCGGAGATCCCGTAATGTCCAAAATAACCACTGGAGAAGAATTCCCCCCAGCCCATCTTACCTTGTTTTACCAGCTCCTCCCCTTCGTTCGTCGGGATAAATGGCGTATGGTTAGCAGGGTTGATGAACTGCCATCCTAAAACGATGAACAAAATCACCACACTAACTTTCAGGATAACCAGGATATTGTTAACAACAGAAGACTCCTGCGTTCCCCGCATTAACAGAAGTGATAATAAACAAACAATAATAATCGCAGGAAGATTGATCATCCCGCCCTCCCAAGGACCAGCCAAAAGCTGCTGAGGAAGATGGATACCCATGATCTGCATGAGCTCATTGAAATACTGAGACCAACTGACCGCAACGGTGGCACCTGCTAAGGCATATTCCAGCACCAGATCCCAACCGATGATCCAGGCCATGAATTCACCCATGGTTGCATAGGAATAGGTATAGGCACTACCGGCTACCGGGATCATGGAGGCAAATTCAGCATAACACAAACCTGCGAATGCACAACCAACCGCTGCCACTATGAAAGATAACATTACTGCTGGTCCGGCATGATCTGCCGCAGCAATTCCTGTTAACGAAAAAAGACCGGCTCCAATGATAGCACCGATCCCTAATGCAATTAGTCCTGAACTGGATAAGGTCCTCTTTAAGGTTCCTTCGCCGCTCTGTTCCGCTTCTGAAACTAACTTTGCAATTGATTTTTTATACCACATAAATTAGATTAATAAGTTATTAACAAACCTACAAAAAAATTAAAAATATCAACAATTTTTTGACAATTTATCATTTTATGCACCCTATTTTTAGTATTGTTTTATAATCATTGATTTAAATCGGACGATTATTTTTACTAAAAGCCCTTTTGCAGAATCATATTTCTTGTTCAGGGATACTTTTTAGCGTTATGTTGGTTTAATAAAAAATCACTTACTTATTATTTCGCAGCTACATCCGATTCCTTTTCAGCTACAAATTTATTGATTATCAAGCCCTTCATAAACATAAAGTATTGAACAATAGGAAAAACCAATATTTGTTCTTATCTTTGCACCGCCTTAGGCAATTGTGCCTATTGTATAATTTATTTCATGAACCCATTTTTAGAACTGGGAATCCGTCATGAGATTGTTTCTGCCATCACTGAGTTAGGTTTCGAAAAACCTTCTCCCATCCAGGAAAAAGCCATTCCTGTATTACTGACTGGTAACGACGATTTTGTCGGATTAGCCCAAACAGGTACAGGGAAGACTGCGGCATTTGGTCTTCCTCTTTTAGAACAACTAGACTTTTCATCGAAACAACCACAAGCATTGGTACTTTGTCCAACGCGCGAGCTGTGTTTGCAAATTGCAAGAGACCTAGAAAAATTTGCCAAACATTTAGACAATGTGCACGTGGTTGCCGTATATGGTGGTGCAAACATCAGCGATCAATTGAGACAGATCCGTCGCGGTGTTCAAATCGTTGTTGCTACCCCAGGTCGTATGCTTGATATCATCGGCCGTAATGCCATCGACTTCTCTAACGTACGTTATGTCGTATTAGATGAAGCTGATGAAATGTTGAACATGGGTTTCCAAGAGGACATCAACAATATCCTTTCCGAAACTCCTGACGACAAAAAAACGTGGTTGTTTTCAGCAACCATGCCTAAAGAAGTACGTCGTATTGCCCAAAACTACATGACTAACCCTTTTGAGTTAACTGTAGGTACAAAGAACACCGGTAATACGAACATCGAACACCATTATTACATGATCAAGGCGAAAGATAAATACGCTGCTTTCAAACGCATCGTAGATTTTTACCCAGAGATCTTTGGTATTGTGTTCTGTCGTACTAAAATTGAAACCCAAGAGATTGCGGAAGCATTGATCAAAGATGGCTACAATGCCGATTCTTTACATGGTGACCTTTCTCAACAACAACGCGATAAAGTAATGAAACGCTATCGCGAACGCAACTTGCAATTATTGATTGCTACGGATGTTGCTGCTCGTGGTATCGACGTAAATGACGTAACACACGTTATCAACTATTCATTACCTGACGAAACAGAAAACTATACCCACCGTTCAGGCCGTACAGCTCGTGCCGGTAAAACGGGTATCTCTATTTCTTTGATCAATGTGAAAGAAATGAGCAAAATTCGTCATATCGAAAAGATCATTGGAAAAGAATTCATCCGCAAACAAGTTCCTCAAGGAACTGAGGTTTGTGAGAAACAGCTTTTCGCAATCATCGATAAAGTGCATAACGTAGAAGTACACGAAGATAGGATCAATACGTTCCTTCCTCAAATCTTAGAAAGCCTTCAGGACCTTTCCAAAGAGGAGATCGTAAAACGTTTTGCATCTTTAGAATTCAATAGATTCTTAAATTACTACGAAGACGCTCCTGATTTGAACATCGACGGTCGTGATAATGGTCGCGAAAGAGAAGGAAGAGATAGAGATGGTCGTCGTCAAGCATCTAAAGGATTCACTCGTTTATTTATCAACTTAGGTTCGGTAGATGAATTCAGCAGAGGTGATATGTTATCCTTCATCTGTAACAAAAGTAAGATTTCTGGAAAGTCAATCGGTAAGATCGATCTAAAAGGAGTATTTACGTTCTTCGAAGTACAGGATGAAGAGGTAGAACGCGTATTCCAAGGATTCCAAGGTGTAGATTTCAACGGTAGAAACGTTCGTATCGAAGTTTCTGGCGAAGGTAGATCTTCAGATCGCGGAGGAAGAGGTGGTAGTCGTCGTTCAGGCGGAGACCGCGAAAGAGGTGGAAGCTACGGTTCACGCAATGGTGGTTCTGGTCGTAGAGACAGAAACTCCGGCGGTGGATTCCGCGACTTCTCTTCTGGCAAAGGCCGTAGAGAATCCAAAAGCAGATATTAATAGTTAATATTAAATATGCAAAGAAGGTGTCTAAAAAGGCACCTTCTTCTGTTTTATAGCTTTCTGGAGCTCCATTATAATTTCATGAGCAATATTAGGCTGCAAGTCGATGTTTTGTACTTTTCAGCAT
>NZ_JAYLLN010000068.1:0-6018 GCF_037126265.1 Sphingobacterium tenebrionis | reverse complement strand
CGTGGAAGAAAACTATAGAATATTTTAATTTTAAATATGAAGATATAGCAAAGTGTAAAAGGAATTATTGGAATGCAGAACTTGTTACTCAAAAAGTTAAAGGATTGCATGAAAAGGGGATAAATATAAGTTCAGGATATATACAAATGTACCATTCTGATCTATATAATCAAGGGAGATACCTTTTTGGTTCTTGGGAATGCGCAGTTGAATCAGCAGGAATAAAGTTTGATGAAGTTAGAGAAGATGCAGATACTATTAGTTATTATGGTTATAAATTTGAAGAGGTATTAAAAGATTTGCTGTTAGATTTACAAATGGATTATGAATACCAAAATAGAGATATTACGGGGATAAGACCCGATTTTACAAATGGAGTAAAAATAATTGATGCTAAGTTATCTCAATGGACTTACTATCGTTCGGAAACGATACAAAAGTATGAGCCTCATTGCAAGCTCCTAACTATTGTATATCTAAGGGGTAACAAGAATTTCGATAAAATGCTTACCCCTAAAACAAGATTATTAAGTGTATATAAATTAACGAAACAACTACCACGTTCGAAAAGAAAAAAATACATACACCGGTTAAATACAATAAAAAATGAAATCAAAAAGAGCGCTGACAATATTTAAGTCAACGCTCTTTTTACATATCCCAAAAATCATCAGCTTTAACCCTCGAATCAAATTCTCTCAACACCTTCAATATCTTCTGCATTGTTTTTCGTGTAGGTGATCTATCCGGATTATTAGCTAAATCTCCTACAGTGTTTCTTCCTAATCCTGATTTTCTCACTAGCCATTCCTGCTCAATTCTATGTTTATCTAAAAACCTTCCTAGTGGCGTTCTCTTAGAACGAAACCTCCACATGATTCTCACTCCCTATGAAAATTGTTATCTACAGTACTTTCCTAAATGCACAAAAAATAAACCCCTAAAAATAGGGGCCTAAAAATGGTGCATGGACGACAAAATTTTACGAAAAACGTCTTTTCAGTAGGGATAGTTTCTTTCCGGGTTCTTCAGCGTAATGCTTCATGTAATCGCACATTAGAATGTTAATCAGTTTATCAGCCGTATATCCGTGCATAGGGAATGTGTGAGCCATATCAGAGAAAAACACTTCAATCCGCCTCAATGTCCTTCTATCAATCTTCACTTCAATCATTCCATATCGCTCATCATTTCCATTAAATTCTAATTCGTAATCCGTATAGTGCTTCTTACTCTCTAAAATTTGATACAGCTGTTCCATACTATTCTTAGACCTTATATGTTCAAGAAAGTCCTCGACTAGTATTTCAGCTAGATCGCTAGCATTACACTCATATTCTTCCTCTTCCATATCTTCGATAATAATATTCATACGGAATAAGTAAATTTTGAGCATCTTCACTTCAAAACGGTACTTCTCTTTTAATTTCCATTCAATTTTAGTTCGTTCCCACCAATTATTAGCACTCATAAGTTGAATTTCTTTTGTCATTACATCGTATTTACTATACATGCTGTCACCTCTCACATAGTGCGTAATGCAAAACATAAAATGCGTGTTGCTGCAGCTCTTTGCGAAACTCCCCATTCAATAGCTAACTGGACAAGCTTTGAATGTGCTTCCTGCTCTAATTTCGCATGGATGTACTTTTTAGTTTCTTTATATTCGTATGCATGTATTTCGCTTATATAATCAATTCTGAGGTGTTCTGTGATTAATTTAGACATGTATTGGGTAGTGGTTATTCCTTCTTTGAATGCTGAGGACCTTATTAATTGTCTTTGTATTTCATTTACGGGGATTTTTACATCTTTCTTTTTATCAGAACGGATTTTACGAGGTTGTTGGTTTGTTATTGTAGTAGATTGTTTTCGAGGTTCAAACATAGGGTTAACATTGCTCATGATGCTCTCCCCTTTCAAAATTAACCTCCTCCCTCTCTGTTAACACAGGGCCATAATTCCAACATGCTATCATTCCTGCTGTTTTTGAGAAAAGAGAGGAGGGAGCTGTATTTTATTTAGATAATTATTTAGTAATTAAAATTACCATCTTTAGGTAGTGCTGGTCTTTTCTTTTTAGGCGCTTCCTGTTGAGGTTGCGTTTTTTCTGTTGCGATAGGTATCCCTGATACATTCGGCATATGAATACCACTACTTCCGCCATTACTTGCAATGTAATAGCGTATTGCATGACGTACTGTTTCTGCTTTTCTGCTTCTAGGAATCTTTTTTAACCATTCATGAATGTCTTTATCTAGCTGATCGTCATAACTAAGCTGATAAATTCTACTCGCCATCTTCTTCACTCACTTTAAACATCCCATATTTGAAAAATCCTTCTGCGTTTGCTTGTTGTGGTTTTTCTGCCACTTTCACACTACCAACTAAATCTTCAATAGCGCTTGCGAATAATTCCGCTCCGCCACCAGTAATAATGATTTCATCGAAACGATCGAACGTTTTCCATGCGTTTTTAATACCTTGTTTAATCTTTTCAGATACTTGGAATACAGCTTTCGGTTTAACTTCTTCGAAATCAATAATGTGACGTTCTGAAAGTTTATACTGTCCTGATTCAAAGAATGGCTCAACATGGTAGTATTCCACTTTAGCATTAGAGTTTTGAGAGTTGATGTAATCCGCGATTTCTTGATAAACATCCTTCATTCCAGCTTCAACTGATTTGAACTCATTTTCACGACGTAGTCCAGTGATTGAGTCTAAATCTGTTGTCCCTGTTCCAATATCAATTACTCCTACACGAATATCTTCGTAACGTTCATCAGCTACGAATCCCTCTGTATCTAAGTATTGACCCATTACAGTTCCGATAGGTTGAGGTAAAATGATAACTTCTTCTACATTAACCTTTACTGTTTTACCCTCGATTTTCACTGTATGTAACCCTTCGAAAACTTCTTTTAGATTATTAGCGGCTTCTGTACCGATTTCGTTACTTGGTACACCTGTGATTACAATTACTTCGTCTGTTGATTGCACTTTGCTTTTAAGAGCAAGATCAGCAAGAGCGATACTTGTTAACACTTTGTATAAAGGTTCTTTATATCTGTTTTGGAATCCGTAAGTTGCAAATACATCTTTTACTTTTGTAATGTCTTTTCCCCAAACGTATTCGATACCTTCGATTTCATAAGTCTTTAATTTTGCTTTTTTACCTGTAATTGATTCCCCTACATCCTTTTTAAAAGCCACTAATGAAGGTAATACTCCTGCTGCAACTTCACTTCTACCTTTAATGTTCCCATTACCATGGTCAATTACTAATACTTTTTTCACTAAATACACAACCCTTCTAGAATCATTGTATAAAACTTTATTATTCATAAACCAATTATACAGCAGATAAACTATGTTTCAACATAAATATTAAAACTCTACACAATCATACTATTAAACTTTAATTATTTTTATTCCTGGCAATTTAGCGATTTCGTTTTCTTTGCAAAGGCTTCGCAATATCTACAAAAACGCATGTTGCGAGGTAGGGAAGACATAGGCTTGTCCTCCCTAAGATTCGTCAATCCTCCCTAAAGGCTTTATCAACAATAAAAAAGAAGACAAGCTTCACGCTTATCTTCCTGCTTCTTGTAACTATATGAAACTTGTATTACAATTGATGTAGAAATTAATCGAATAAATGAGAAAGAGCCCTAAATCCTCCGCGACCAAACTTTGGATTTAAGACTCTCTGATAAGTTACACAAGGTGTATACCCTGTTGTTAATTAATTTATGTCTCTATGATATCAAATTTAATCAATAAGGTAAATACTTTTATATCCTTGTGTGACTTCCTTTTATTCTCAAAAGGAGGTCTATTTGTGTTAGCTATAAGGAAACACCAGGAATCGTTCATTGATGAGTGGCATGAATGCTACTTGTCAGAACATAAAAAGAGTGGGTATATAGCCGTTTTAGATTTAAGCGGTAGCGAGAAGAAACAATTATGGATAGGCACGAACGACATTAAAACTCTTTCAAATATGTCTAATCCTTCGAATAAGGATTTTTATCTGTCTTTGAATAGCTTTGTATTTGGAAGTAGGAAAGCGACAGATTTAAAACAAATACGGAATATCGGCGTAGATTTAGATTTTTACAAGTTGGATATTTCAAAAGAATACGTGATTCAAAACTTACAAGATTTCATTGCAGAAGGGATGCTCCCTTGTCCTAATTTAGTTATGTATGGTCGAGGAATGCAACTGATTTACACTGTACAAGGTGGCGCAGCTCCACAAATGGCATTTTTATCTCAATACATAACAAACCATTTTATAAAAATGTTGATGCCATTAGGTGCAGACGGATCATGCAGCGACCTTTCAAGGGTCCTGCGCATGCCATATACAACGCATAGCAAAACTGGAAAGCAAATAGAACTTGAAATTTGGACAAGACGCGAACACGATCTACAAGAGTTATATGATTATGTACCACCTTTAGAAAAGAAGAGACAACCGAAACGAACTGCTACACGTAAAAAAGGATCAATTTCAACACTACCTTCTCAAAAAGGGGTAATGAACCTTTATAGTTTAAATACAAAAAGGAAATCTGATTTAGAGAAGATTGTGGTGCTCAGAAATGGCGAAATAGAGCATAGACACGACATGACATACATTTACGCCTTCACAACAGCTTTGATCGTTAAAAACCAAATAGCGACGTTAGAAATGACGTTTCAGATAAATGATAAATTTAAAGAACCGCAAACGAAAAAAGAAGTAGAAAGAACAGTGAAAGATGCGTATAGAGATGCTATAAAGTTTTTCGATGCGTTTGCGGAAAATGGGTTTACGATGCGAGGATTAGCGTCAAATTTAATTAAACCAATGAAAACAGAGACGATTTTTAGAAAATTAGACATAAAATTAACAAAAGAAGAACTTGAATTGATGGATACATTAATTGATTCAGAGGAAAGTAAACACAGGGACAAGCTAAGAAAGCGAAAAACCCGTGGTTCTGTTAGCTTAGAAGAACATAAAGAAAAAACTGCAAGACAAACTGATAATCAGCTAGCTAAATTAAAAGAATTGATCGCAGAAAATCCAAAGCCAAAATGGAAGTCCATAGCAGTAGAAATGGGCATTTCAGAACGGCATTTACGTCGCCTAAGAAAAGAAATATAAAAGCGGACATCCCTGTCCCTTTAAAGCAAAGTTATATGCAGCACCGTAGTACTGTGTTATTCCTGAACCTCCTATTTAGGGGGTTTTTATTATGGTGGGGGATGGTAGAATAGGCTTTATTGCTGAATTTAGTTTTACACAACGGATATAGTACGTGAAATTATAGATTGATATTGAGCATATAGTGTTTTATTTGAAAGGGATTCTATAACATTCAGATATATACAAAATAAAAAATATATGCTACATTATTCCAGTAATGATAGTTTATTGAGTGGGATTGTCAACCTACCTCTGGTAAGTTAACTAAAATCAAGCAACCTTTTATCAACCATTGCTGTTGATTTTTAGTTCTTATTAGAAGGAGGTGATACATGTGAAAGAATTGATAGGGGCTGTATTATTGTTTCTAATGGAAAGGTACTTTATTGAACCTTTCGTTGAATATATAGAACAAAAAACGCGGAATTTATCTATTTTTACATATGTAAAAACCACTCAAGCTATGAACGTAGCTGTAGAGTGGCTAAGAGTGCTAAAGATAGTTACTTTTAGTTATGTTCCGTTCACTCACTAATTAGTGAGTATTACATAGAACAGGGTGTCTCAACCACTCTGTTCTATTGCAATTATACCTCTGTCTAATGTATATTATACACTCATTTGAAAAGTTTTGCATTTCTAATGAGATATGAAGGAGGAACTAATATGAAAATTGATCTTCTTAAACTATTTATAAAATCAACAATATTATTTGTTTTAGCGTTAGTTATAGCGGATAAATTTCTAGGTTATACAGGTATAAAAACGATGGTTTATGCGTTAAGTTTAGCAATAATTATTCCGTTAGTTAGTCTAGG
>NZ_JAYLLN010000067.1:0-7009 GCF_037126265.1 Sphingobacterium tenebrionis | reverse complement strand
TACAACCAGCAGGATGACTATTATGTATGTCCGGCCGGACAGAAGCTCAGCTTTATCGGTCATGCAACCAGAGTCAGTGCCAACGGATACACTGCCCGGGTCAGCTGTTACAAGGCTCGGCGATGCGAAGGCTGCCCGATGCGGAGTGGGTGCCATAAAGCTACAGGCGATCGGCTCATTGAAGTGAACCACAGGCTCAATAAGCTCAAGGATAAAGCCCGGGAAAGACTGCTATCGGAAGAGGGAATGTACCATCGGAGCAAGCGACCCATAGAAGTGGAAGCTGTTTTCGGTCAGATGAAAAGCAACAACAGGTTTACCCGGTTCACAATGAAAGGACTGGATAAAGTCGCTGTGGAATTCGGTTTGATGGCCATTGCCCATAACCTCAGAAAATGGGCAAAAAAGTGGAAAGACAAAGCTTTTATCGGTAAACCAGGTGGCAAAAACTCCCTATTTGCGATAAATCAAGCCATCAACATGCTGAAAAGTATAAAACATCGACTTGCAGCCTAATATTGCTCATGAAATTATAATGGAGCTCCAGAAAGCTATAAAACAGAAGAAGGTGCCTTTTTAGACACCTTCTTATTATTTTATTAATCCTTGATATCACAAAATTATTGTGCGTTCAAGAACATAGATTTTTTAGAATATAATTCTCTGAAATGTGGATCGTTCAAGTCCTTGATGAAACGGATTGCCTCACCAGTAGATTTCATCTCAGGGCCTAATTGTTTATCTACCTCAGGGAATTTTGAGAAAGAGAACACAGGCTCTTTGATTGCATAACCTTCCAACTTACGAACAATAGTAAAGTCTTTCAGTTTATTCTCGCCCAACATCACTTTCGTTGCGATATTGATGTAAGGAACATCGTATGCTTTGGCGATGAATGGAACCGTACGGGATGCTCTTGGGTTTGCCTCGATCACATATACATTCTCATCTTTGATCGCGAATTGGATGTTCAATAATCCCAATACATTTAATGCTTTGGCCAATTTGATGGAGTATTCTTCCATTTTTTGCTGCACATTTTCAGAAAGGCTGAATGGAGGTAACACCGCTGAAGAGTCACCTGAGTGAATACCCGCTGGTTCAATATGCTCCATCATACCGATGATGTGTACATCTTCTCCGTCACAGATAGAATCCGATTCTGCCTCTTCCGCTCTGTCCAAGAAATGGTCGATCAGGATATGGTTACCCGGAAGGTTTTTCAATAGGTTCACTACCGCTTTTTCCAAGTCCTCATCATTGATCACAATACTCATCCCTTGTCCGCCTAATACGTAAGATGGACGAACCAAGACTGGATAGCCAACTTCGTTTGCTACTTTGATCGCTTCTTCAGCTGAAGTAGCCACACCATATTTAGGATAAGGAATATCTAATTCTTTCAATAGGTCGGAGAAACTTCCGCGGTCTTCCGCCAAGTCCATGTTCGCGAAGGAAGTACCGATGATTTTAACACCCAATGCTTCTAAGCGTTCCGCCATCTTCAAGGCTGTTTGACCACCCAACTGTACGATAACCCCTTCTGGTTTTTCCAATTCGATGATTTCACGTACATGTTCCCAGAAAACAGGCTCGAAATATAACTTGTCAGCCATGTTGAAATCTGTTGATACCGTCTCAGGGTTACAGTTCACCATGATGGCCTCATAACCACATTCTTTAGCAGCCAATAACCCGTGTACACAAGAATAATCAAATTCGATACCTTGTCCGATACGGTTAGGGCCAGAACCCAATACGATGATTTTTTTACGATCAGAAACTACAGATTCGTTCTCATCTTCGAAGGTAGAATAGTAGTAAGGTGTATGTGCAGGGAATTCTGCCGCACAAGTATCTACCATTTTATAAACACGGTTGATACCTAGTTCTTTACGACGAGCATAAACCTCATCCTCGGTTGTGTTTCCTAATAACCAAGCGATTTGGTAATCGGAATAACCTTTTTGTTTCAAGGTCATGAAGAAGTCACGCGGGATATTGCTCAATTGATACCTGCGTAATTCGCCTTCCAATTGAACCAGCTCTTGGATCTGTACCAAGAACCATTTGTCGATCAATGTTGCTTTACGGATGGATTCCAAAGGAACTCCCAACTCAAAAGCATCTTTGATGTGGAACAAACGGTCAGCACTTGGATGCTCCAAGCTGTGCATGATCTCTTCCAGGTTTCTGGATTGACGTCCATCCGCACCTAATCCTGCGCGGCCAGTTTCCAAAGACTGCGCAGCTTTTTGAAGCGCTTCGATGAAAGTACGTCCGATGGACATCACCTCACCAACGGCTTTCATCTGTAATCCCAATTCTTTGTTTGCACCTTTGAATTTATCAAAGTTGAAACGAGGAACTTTCACAATTACATAGTCCAATGTTGGTTCGAAATATGCTGAAGTTGTTTTTGTAATTTGATTCTGTAATTCATCCAGGTTATAACCGATCGCTAATTTGGCAGCAATCTTAGCAATTGGATAGCCAGTTGCTTTAGATGCTAACGCTGAAGAACGGGATACACGAGGATTGATCTCGATAGCGATGATTTCTTCATTCTCTGGATTCACCGAGAATTGAACGTTACAGCCACCTGCGAAATTACCAATAGAACGCATCATCTTGATTGCCTGATTACGCATGTCTTGGTAACATTTATCCGAAAGGGTCATACCTGGTGCAACAGTAATGGAGTCACCGGTGTGGATACCCATAGGATCAAAGTTTTCAATGGTACAGATGATGATCACATTGTCGTTGGTATCACGTAGAAGCTCCAACTCAAATTCTTTCCATCCTAAAACTGCTTGTTCTACCAATACCTCATGTGTTGGTGAAGCGTGCAGACCACGATTCAATGCCGCATCAAAATCTTCTTTTTTGTGCACAAAACCACCTCCGGTTCCTGCCAAGGTATATGAAGGACGGATTACCAATGGAAATCCAATGATCTGAGCCGCTTCCTTACCTTCTAAGAATGAGTTTGCAATTTTAGAGGTTGCTACCCCAACGCCGATATCGATCATTAACTGACGGAATTCTTCACGGTTCTCCGTTTTTTCGATCGCAGCAACATCAACACCGATTACTTTGACATTGTATTTATCCCAAATACCACGGTTTGATGCTTCAATACAAAGGTTCAAAGCGGTCTGTCCACCCATGGTAGGTAATACAGCATCGATTTGACGTTCTTGAAGGATCTGCTCAATACTTTCAACGGTCAATGGAAGTAAGTAAACATGGTCAGCTACGACATTGTCAGTCATGATGGTAGCCGGGTTTGAGTTGATGATGGATACAGAGATACCTTCTTCTTTTAAGGAAAGGGCAGCTTGTGATCCAGAGTAGTCAAATTCACAGGCTTGACCAATCACGATAGGTCCAGATCCAATGATTAATACCGAATTAATGGAGGTGTTTCTAGGCATTATTTTCTATTTCAAAGTTAAATACAAAAATACTGTGGACTGTTGCAGACAGATTTTGCCTTAAATGAGAGGTGATTTCCGACTGCTTTGTCGGAGTGCAAAGTTACATTATTATTTTTAAAAACGATGAATAATTTCATGAATTAATATATCACAATCTCATCAGCAAAAAGATATCCTTTCATGGGATTGCTCGCCACAACTTGTACAAATCGCGTCATGATCGGTTTTTCCAATTTTATTTCGAATTTCTGGAATTTCAAGGTTGGATCTTTTGTGCCCACTTGGTTTTTTATGGTCCCAATTTCTCTATAATTTTTACCATTATCAGAAACAAGGACCTTGAATTCGCCAGGAAAATATACACCAGGACCAGGGATCTGCATGAAATTAACTGCCACTGATTTGATTTCCTCTCGACGTTCAAAATCTACAATGGCATCAAAGCCTTTCGTAAAGCCTTGCCATTGCCCATCACTATAGGTTAAAGTACCTTTGATTCCATTGGTTAATGTTTTAGCACCTTGAGCAGGATAACCTTCCCATTTGGTTTTGTAGATAACATCTTTTCCAATGGCTTTATGCACATCCAATTCAACTGTTTCCACGGAACTAACCCGAGTAGAATCTAAAAAGGAGGCCGCTTTAATTACTGCAGATTTTGAAAGTTCTATAGGAAGGTTGTAGAGGGTAGAACTGCTTTTAGGTTCTGTACCATCTACTGTGTAGCGAATATAGGGGGTGTATTGTTCCGAGCTAAGGCTCACGGTGTTTTTAAAAGCTAAAGAATCAAAGTTCACCTTTGAGGAAACGGAAAAAGAAGGTCTGTAATAATTAACATCCTTCTCCTGAAGAATCTTATAATGTTGTTGTAAGCGTTTGTTGAAATCTTCCCATTTACGATCTGCCTGCTCGGTCCAGACCATTTCTGCCAAGGCTAAAATGCGAGGAAAGGCCATGTATTCCAAATGCTGGTAAGTAGGGATGTATTCTGCCCAAAGATTGGCTTGGGCACCTAATATATGTTTCTTTTTATCCTCGGGCAATTTAGCCGGAACGGGGTTATAACTATAGACTTTTTCAATAGGAAGGTATCCACCAATAGCTTCCGGTTGGGTTCTTGGATCGGATTGATAACTGTCAAAATAGAGATAAGCACCTGGTGTCATGATCACATCTTGACCTGCAGTGGCCGCTTTAATGCCGCCATCCTCTCCACGCCAACTCATAACAGTTGATCCAGGAGGCAAACCACCTTGTAGAATTTCATCCCATCCGATCATTTTTCTTCCTTTAGTATGCAGGTGTTCCCCGATTTTCTTTATCGCATAACTCTGAAGTTCCTCTTCGGTTTTTAAACCTTCTTTTTTCATGAGCTCCTGGCATTTTGGACAACTTTTCCAATGTTTCTTATCGGCTTCATCACCCCCAATATGGATATAGGAAGACGGAAAGATATTGACCACCTCATCCAGTACATTTCTCATAAATTGATAACTGTCTTCATTGCCCAGACAGAATTCTCCTTGGGTATAGGGTTTTCCTGTGCAGGATAGTTCTGGATAAACTGCAAGAACCTCTTCGGAATGACCTGGAAATTCTATTTCAGGAATGATGTTGATTCCTCGCTTGCTGGCATAATTAACGATTTCCCTTGCCTGTTCCTGGGTATAATAACCTCCATAGGCATTGGGATTTCCTTGTTCTACATATTGTCGGCCATTATTCCACCATTCCTTCCATAGAGTATGCGATCGCCAAGCTGCTTTGGAAGTCAGTTCTGGGTATTTTTTGATTTCCAATCGCCATCCTGCAGCATCGGTAAGATGCCAATGGAAGTTATTCAGTTTATATAAAGCCATTAAGTCGATATATTTTTTAATAAAGCTCAAAGGCACAAAATGTCTGGAAACATCCATGTGTAATCCGCGGTATCCGAATCGTGGCTTGTCCTGGATTTGGATATGGGATAAAGCATGCGGACCTTCCAGTAGATTCAATTGAACCAATGTATAGATCCCAGAAATCATCCCTGATGCCTGATGGGCCTTCAATAGAATACCCGAATCATCTATTTCTAAACTATATCCATTTGGATCTATCTTATCTCGGTCTTGGGCTTTGAACAAACGAACGCCAAGTTGATGCTGTTTCCTTATTTTTTTGACCAGCTCATTGTTGTTTATTTTAAGCGATGGAATTTCATAGAGCAGATCGATGACAGCCGCAAATTCCTCAGTATAATATAATGGAAAATTCTGGTCCAAACTTAATTTCCCATCCATGACAATCATTTTGGAGGGTCTAGGGATAAGGGAAATTTCCTTGTCCTGAGCAAATAGGGACAGGTTGGAAATTAATAACAGTACCAATAGGTGGAACAATTTGGTCTTCATATTATTAATAAGGGGTTTGTTCTTCTGCAAATATCTTAAAATTTTAACACATCCTTCGCATAATTGTTTGGTCGGCAGATTTATGATATTAAGCAAACATAACCTTTATTTTAAATCTTAGAAATATGCTTACATTTGTAGCATGATTCAATTACCTGTCATTCCAGCAAATCAGACGCAACGTAAACCAGATTGGTTAAGGGTTAAATTACCGGTAGGTAAGGAGTACCGTCATGTACGCGGTTTGGTTGATGAGCATAAATTGCATACCATTTGCGAAAGTGGAAACTGCCCGAACATGGGAGAATGTTGGGGAGCTGGAACAGCTACCTTTATGATATTGGGTAATATCTGTACGCGTTCCTGTTCATTCTGTGCAGTAGCAACAGGAAGACCATTAGCAGTGGATACGGATGAACCGAATAGGGTGGCCAATTCGGTAAAATTAATGCAGGTAAAACACTGTGTGATTACCTCTGTAGATAGGGATGATTTAAAAGATGGCGGTTCTACCATCTGGGCAGAAACCATTAATGCGATCCGCCGCGAAAGTCCAGAAACTACATTGGAAACATTGATTCCAGACTTTAAAGGGCAATGGGATAATTTAGAGCGTCTTTTGGAAGTTCGTCCAGAAGTGGTTTCCCATAATATTGAAACCGTTCGTCGATTGACCAGAGAAGTTCGTATTCAAGCGAAGTATGATCGTTCTTTGGAATGTTTGAAGCGTATTTCGGCAGCAGGCTTACGTACGAAATCAGGAATTATGTTGGGATTTGGTGAAACGGAAGAGGATGTTGTTGAAACCATGCAAGATCTATATGATGCTGGGGTTCATATCCTGACCATTGGGCAGTACCTACAGCCTACCAAAGCACATCATCCAGTTGTGGAATGGGTTACTCCGCAACAATTTGAAAAATATAAAGAAATTGGTTTAAAAATGGGATTCAAGTATGTAGAATCAGGACCATTGGTTCGTTCTTCCTACCATGCAGAAAAACATTTGTTTGATATGCAATAAGAAGTCTTGTGTTTAAAGAAAAAATCCTTAGAAATCTCGAGGGCACTGAAAAAGTCTCAACTTTTTAATGAGATTTAAAGAACTGACTGAGTACAGGATTTACCTTACTCGGTCATTTTTGTTTAAAGGATTTCTGAAAGTGTGTTTTT
>NZ_JAYLLN010000066.1:0-7105 GCF_037126265.1 Sphingobacterium tenebrionis | reverse complement strand
AAAACAAATTTTCAGAAATCCTTAGAACAAAAATGACCGAGTAAGATAAATCTTGTACTCAGTCATTTCTTTAAATCTCATTAAAAAGTTGAGACTTTTTCAGTGCCCTCAAATGTATTCTTAGCCTTTTTTCATGGTGTAACATATGGTACAACCAAAAAAATTATCATATTTGCACTATTAATAACACCATGCTAAATTATTTAAAAGACATTACTTTTAAGGCGAACGACGTCTTTTTAAGGGCTATAGACATCCTGATGAGGAACTATGTTTCTATTGCAGGGCTATGTTTTCTTTTGTTTATAACCTCCAACCTGTCTACCTATTTATCCAGCTACTTATCCTTTTATTCGGATTCGTATTTCATGGGCTTGAAAGTGCTCTTGTTACTGCTGTTTATAGGTTTATATTTTAGTTTGCAATTGGTACTGTTAAAAAATGCCATCGTATTGGCTAGGGGAGAAAAGAAACCGGGATTTTGGGGCTATGTGCCTTCCTTTTCCCAATTCGTGAACTACATCATCGGATTGTTGTTCTATTCCCTGATTGCTTTTGTGGTTTATTTGGTAATGTATGTGCTTTGCTTTCCTTTATTGTTTTTGGGGATAAGCATGGATACGGTGCGTTCGGAGGTCCATCCTTTTTTAACAGGAGTTATTATGTTGTTTGTATTGATAAGAACGACCTTCTATCCATTTTTCATTATCGAACATGGATTCAATACCTTCAAATCCTATAAATTCAGTTTGGCGATGACCAAAGGCAATGTATTCCGGTTATTGATCGTTATATTCATTGTAGCATCCACCCATTTATTGCAATTGGGGGCGGAATATTTTGGCTATACCTTGTTATCCCAAATTTTAGGTTTAGTGAATTCATTTGTTATCATCCCTATCGTGAGCATTGTGATGTCCATTGTGTATGTGGATATGATGAAGTCCTATAAAGGGGGAGCAGATCCTTCACTGATCGATAATATCATCTAATTAGTTCAACATTGAGTAGAAAGAGAATCGCCATATTAGGCTCAACAGGTAGCGTAGGAACTCAAGCATTAGAAGTTGTAGCCGCTTTTCCCGAACAATTTGAAGTAACCGTATTGACCATCGGTAGGAATGCCGATCTGTTGATCCAACAGGCAAAAGCCTTTCATCCGAAGGTGGTGGTGGTCTGTGAAGAGCAGGCTTATCAAAAGGCAAAGGAAGCTTTGGAACCGCTGGGCATTTCGGTGCTGAGTGGGGTGGAAGCCTTGGAAGTGGTTGTGCAACGGGATGATATTGATGTGGTGTTGACCGCTATTGTAGGTTCTGTTGGTTTGAAACCAACGGTTGCTGCTATCAAAAAAGGGAAGGATATTGCACTTGCCAATAAAGAAACCTTAGTGGTTGCTGGCGCATTGATTAATGAGCTGGTAAAAGAACATCAGGTGCGTTTATTGCCGGTGGATTCTGAGCATTCGGCGATATTTCAATGTTTGGTTGGAGAAGAAAGCAACCCAATAGAAAAAATAATATTGACGGCTTCTGGAGGACCTTTTAGAGGTAGAACTCGGGAAGATCTGGTTGCTGTAACGAAAGCGCAGGCCTTGAAACATCCAAATTGGGCGATGGGGGCAAAGATTACCATCGATTCTGCTTCCTTGATGAATAAAGGGTTGGAGGTGATCGAAGCCAAATGGTTGTTCGACCTATCTGCAGATCAGGTCGAGGTGATCATCCATCCGCAGTCTATCGTACATTCACTGGTGCAATTTCAGGATGGGTCCATTAAAGCACAATTAGGAGTGCCTGATATGAAGTTGCCTATCCAATATGCCTTAACCTATCCAGCTCGTTTGCAGAATGATTTCAAACGCTTCAGCTTTGTGGATTATCCAAATTTGACTTTTGAAGCACCGGATATGGAGGCTTTCAGGAATCTGAAACTTGCCTATCAAGCGTTGGAAAGAGGCGGGAACAGTCCTTGTATCTTAAATGGTGCGAACGAAATCGTGGTGGAGGCTTTCTTACAGGATCAGATCAGTTTTCTGGGGATGAGCGATGTCATTGAAGAGACATTGTGTCAGATTTCTTGGCAAGATGATTTGAAATTAGAGGATTATCTGCATTATGATGCTGAAAGTAGGAGAGTGGCACGGAGTTTAATACCTCGTTTCAGTAATAAATAGATTATATACAATTAATAAAAAATAAATGGGAATCGTCATTATGGTAGCCCAGGTGTTATTAGGCCTGTCGCTATTGATTATACTACACGAACTTGGTCACTTCCTGGCCGCACGTGCATTTGGGATCAAGGTGGAGAAATTTTACCTGTTCTTTGATGCCTGGGGTGTAAAATTGTTCAAGTTCAATTATAAAGGATGTGAATATGGTGTGGGTTGGCTACCATTGGGTGGTTATGTGAAGATTGCGGGGATGATCGATGAATCGATGGATACCGAGCAGTTGAAAGGAGAACCACAACCATGGGAATTCCGCTCTAAACCAGCTTGGCAACGTTTGATCGTGATGTTGGGCGGTATTATCGTGAATATCATTGTCGGTATTTTGGTGTTCTGGATGATCACTTTTAAGTATGGTACCACAGATATCGATAACAATAAGATCTACGGTGTGAAGCCAGGAATCATTGGTGAAAAGGTTGGACTGAAGGAAGGAGATAAGATCCTTGCGGTCAATGGAAATAAAGCGAATCTGTTTTTTGAGGACCTGATGACCTCGGATGTTTTGATGGGTGATGCGGTATTGACCGTGGACCGTGCTGGACAGGAAGTGAAAATTACGCTTCCACCGGATATTTTGAACGATGTTTCTGATCATAAGAAGAACGAGTTTGTACAGCCTATTTTTAAGATGCTACCGGTATCTAAGATCGAAAAGGATTCGAGAGCAGATCATATGGGATTGCAGGTTGGGGATAGTATTGTTAGTATCAATGGCGTTGCTCCGTTGCATTTGAATCAGTTTAAGGATTTGGTACAGGCGAATAAAGGAAAAGATATCAATCTTGGCGTGATACGTAATGGGTCGGCGATGAACTTGACTGCGAAAGCGGATACCACAACGGCCTTAGGATTTGGAAACTTACCGATGGTGGTTCATTCTTATGGCTTGATGGAATCTTTACCTATCGGCGCGAGCAAAGCATTCTCTGTGATCACGGATAATATTAAAGGCTTTGGTAAGATGTTCAAAGGGGAGGTTCGTGCGGATAAGGCATTATCAGGACCGGTGGGCATTGCTACCATGTTCGGAACGGAAGTGGATTGGTTGCGTTTTTGGAGTTTGGTAGGGATGTTGTCCATGGCTTTGGCGTTTATGAACTTATTGCCGATTCCGGCATTGGATGGTGGTCATGTGGTGTTTTTGACGATTGAGATGATTCAAGGGAAGCCATTATCGGAGAAGTTCTTGGAAAGAGCGCAGATGGTCGGGTTTTTTATTTTGATAGCCTTGATGATCTTTGTTTTCGGAAATGATATTTTTAAGTTGACGAAGTAAGGGGTGTTATTGGGAGGAGGCCTCTTGCATCATTGCGAGGAACTATACCCGTCATTGCGAGGAACGAAGCAATCTTTCGATTAGTCCAAAGATTGCTTCGTCGTACCTCCTCGCAATGACGGGTATAGTTCTTTTTTCATTTTTTATTTCGGAATTTAAAATAATTTGTACCTTTGTCTCCCAATAAAATGAAAGAAACCTTCTACCCGATAGCATCACAAAAAGTTGTACAACTTTACATCAATACATAAATTGATTATATAGCCCATTTGGGCTTTTTTTGTGCGCCAAGGCGAAGCTCTACTCATACCCACGGATATACTTAATAAAAGAAATAAGAATGACCAACTACAGCAAATTGCCAGCAATTTTAGTCCTTGAGGATGGAACAGTTTTTCATGGAAAGGCAGCCGGAAAGATCGGTACGACCACCGGAGAGATTTGTTTCAATACCGGTACGACAGGTTATCAGGAGATCTTCACCGATCCTTCTTATTATGCACAGATCATGGTGACTACCAATGCGCATATCGGAAACTATGGTATCGATAATGAGGATGAGGAATCTAAGAAAATCCAAATTGCAGGCTTGGTTTGTAAAAACTATAACATCAATTATAGCCGTAAAATGGCTGATCAATCCATCCAAAATTACTTCGAAGAAGAGAATTTGGTGGGTATTTCAGACATTGACACGCGTTCATTGGTTCGTCATATCCGCAGCAAAGGTGCGATGAATGCGATCATCTCTTCCGAGAACCTGGATGTAGAATCCTTGAAAGCAGAATTGGCCAAAGTTCCTTCTATGGATGGTTTGGAATTGTCTTCCAAAGTATCGACGGAAGAACCTTATTTCTATGGAGATGAAGGCGCTCCAACCCGCGTAGCAGTTTTGGATTTAGGGATCAAGAAGAACATCCTACGAAACTTTGATTCCCGTCAGGTATATGCTAAGGTTTTCCCGGCAAAGACAAGTTTTGAGGAAATGGAAAAATGGAATCCTGATGGTTACTTTATTTCCAATGGCCCTGGAGATCCTGCAGCCATGGATTATGCCATCCAAACCGTAAAGGATATTTTGGAAGCAGACAAACCGATGTTCGGTATCTGTTTAGGCCATCAGATCTTGGCTTTGGCGAACGATATCCGCACGAGCAAAATGCACAATGGTCACCGTGGTATCAACCACCCAGTAAAAAACATCATCGCCAACAAATGTGAGATCACTTCCCAAAACCACGGTTTTGGCGTAGTAGCAGAAGATATCAAGAATTCGGATAAGGTAGAGATTACCCACGTGAACTTGAATGATGACTCGATCGAAGGTATTCGTATCAAAGGTAAGAAAGCCTTCTCGGTACAGTATCACCCGGAATCATCCCCAGGTCCACACGATTCAAGATACCTGTTCGATGATTTCATCGCGATGATAAAAGGTTAACATTTATAAAACATTTAATAAACCATGTATGTACCCATACATGGTTTTTTTTGTTAATTTTGATATAAGATATAATTATTGTTATATTAGTGTTATTAATACACTAAGTTAAAGGAAAAGAAAATAAACCACATACAAAAATGAGCTTGATAATTGACGTACATGCGCGCCAGATTTTGGATTCGCGCGGAAATCCTACAATAGAGGTTGATGTGACTACACAGAACGGTTTCGTTGGTCGTGCAGCAGTTCCATCCGGAGCTTCTACAGGAGCACATGAAGCAGTTGAATTACGTGATGGTGACAAGAAGAAATACCTGGGAAAAGGTGTTTTGAAGGCCGTTGAAAATGTAAACACAAAGATTGCGAAAGCTTTGGAAGGTGTTGATGTTTTCGAGCAGAATGCAATCGATAAATTGATGATTGATCTTGATGGAACCGAGAACAAAGGTAAATTAGGAGCAAACGCTATTTTAGGAGTTTCTTTGGCAGTTGCCAAAGCTGCAGCGCAGGAAAGTCGTCAACCATTATACCGTTATATCGGAGGAGTAAATGCGAACACTTTGCCATTGCCGATGATGAACATCATCAATGGTGGAGCTCACTCGGATGCTCCGATCGCATTCCAGGAGTTCATGATCATGCCAGTAGGTGCTGAATCATTCTCTGAGGCATTGCGTTGGGGTGCAGAAGTTTTCCATAGCTTGAAGAAAATCCTTCATGACCGTAATCTTTCTACAGCAGTAGGCGATGAGGGTGGATTCGCTCCAACTTTCGAAGGTACGGAAGATGCGATCGAAACCATTTTGGAAGCGATCAAAAAAGCAGGATACAAACCAGGAAAGGATATCTGTTTAGCACTTGACTGTGCTTCTACAGAATTCTTCGAAAAAGGAAAATACGATTACAAGAAATTCGAAGGTAAAGGCGGTGCAACGCGTACCATCGAAGAGCAGGTAGATTACCTGGCAGAATTATCTGCAAAATACCCGATCATTTCTATTGAAGATGGTATGGCTGAAGATGATTGGAAAGGATGGAAATTGTTGACAGATAAGATCGGCGACCGCGTACAGTTGGTTGGTGATGATTTATTTGTTACAAATACCAAACGTTTACAGGATGGTATTGATAAAGGTGTTGGAAACTCCATCTTGGTTAAAGTTAACCAAATCGGATCATTGACCGAAACAATCAATGCTGTTCAATTAGCTCAGACAAATGGTTATACGTCGGTAATGTCTCACCGTTCTGGAGAAACAGAAGATTTCACGATTGCTGATTTAGCGGTGGCATTGAACTGTGGTCAGATCAAAACGGGATCTATCTCTCGTTCAGATAGGATTGCTAAGTACAACCAATTATTACGTATTGAGGAAGAATTGGGAAGCAATGCGAAGTTCATTGGTAAGAACTTCAAATATGCACCTAAGAAATAATTTTTTTTATTTTTTGTAAGGAAGAAGCCGTGTCATTTTGATGCGGCTTCTTTTGTTAAAGAAGATAACTTTGCTTTGTTTTTTGCATTGTTGCCAAGTATATTTTATCTTTAACTGAATTTTTATTTCTTTGTTGAGCAGCTATGGAACGTTTTATCAAAACCATCAAAAATAAATACCTGATTGCAGGCATTGCCTTCGTCGTGTGGATGTTATTTTTTGATCGTTATGATGTGGCGACTCAGGTAAGTTTTCAGCAGGAAAAGGGAAAATTGGAAGCTGAAAAGGCTTATTATACGGCTGAGACCGAAAAGATTGGAGTGTCTATTAAGGATGTTCAATTCAATCAGAGCGAGATCCAACGCATCGCTCGCGAAAAATATAAAATGAAAAAATCTTCGGAGGATATTTATATCATTACCGAAGTCGAAGCCCCGAAGACATCTGAGTAAATTTTCTACGTCATTGCGATTCAACGTCCTTGCGATTCAACGTCATTGCGAGGAACGAAGCAATCTTCCTACATGTCATGCTGAGCGTAGTCGAAGCATCTACATTTGGTACCCCGTACAGATCCTTCGACTACGCTCAGCATGACAAAGGCAGCTACCAATGACATGTTGTATAACCTATTGTTAATCAGGTCAATGTATCTTATCTAATTTCATATCGAACTCCAGTGCCAACCTGTTTAGGTACTTTTCCTTCTGCTTTTT
>NZ_JAYLLN010000065.1:0-7234 GCF_037126265.1 Sphingobacterium tenebrionis | reverse complement strand
GGAACAGCGGGGAACGTACTCTTATCTTGAAAATCAACAAATGTTAATGAAAAGATGTCATTTTGAGCTTCTACAATATCCATTTGAAGCAGCTTAGGATCTCGCTGCTTCACCTCATCGAATATAGTGTACTCTACTAATCGATCCGGAGAGATAATGGCCATATTACGCCTCCTGCTCCTGAAGTTCAAGAATTAAAGTAATACGTTCATTTTCATTTTTTGTATCGTGAATAAAATCACCGGTAGTTAATTTACGGATAATTGCTTCTTGTTCTGCTTTAGAAAGCTTTTTTAACGTAGATTCAGTGTATTTTTCGCCAACTAAAAGGGAAGGTGCAACTTCTTTCTCACCTTCCCTAACTGCGAATAGCCTATTATCTTTCAAATAATCGTATGTCTCTTTCTCAACAACTTGCTCTACACCGTCATTAAAAACACGGCCATCAACTGTATATGTCTTGCCACCTACTAATTTAGCAAAATACAAGACTACTCACCTCACTCTTTTACGTTGATAATTTTTGCAACCGCATCTTCTTCTTCAAATTTAGCATCGATTTTTGCAGTTAATACGATGATAAATTTACGCTCACGAATATCTTTATCTACTTCAATACTAATTTGACGACTCATACCTGTTAAGATGTTTTTCGGATGAGTTAAAATAATGTCAGATACAGTCTTTTCAGCTTCTGTGTAAGGTTGTAACATAGCAATTCCCTGTACAGGTACACCATAAGCAGAAGGAAGACCGCCATTGATCGCTGCGTCACCTAGTGCAGTTTGACGATTAGACATAGCATCTAAATATTCAACTTCGATTCCTTGTGAAGTGTAGAATCTCCAATCTTTCTTATTGCGTAAATATTTAGCAGGAACAGCTTTGTAACCGTGCTTGAACACTTCTTTTACAAAATCCGCACCTTTATGGTCCACGATATGCGACGTAGCTTGCTTACGAATACCATTGAGTAATGCTAAATATGGATCTGATGAAGCAGTATCTCCATTTACAATAAGCTCTTCCCAATCAAGTGCAGCACGTCCTGCAATCATTTGCATAAGTGTATCCTTCAATTTACCTTTTTCAATGTTGTTTTCTAATGTATCGTACGTGATATTAACTTCTGCAATTACTTCTTTTGCTTCTAATTTCACTGTACTAGTTTGAGGTACAGAACGATCTTTATCCTCTAATGCTTTACCTTCAACACCAGGACGTAAAATTCTTGAGCCGAATCCCAGCTTTTCAACTTTACGAGAATCTGATTCCATAGGAACAAATCGTGAATCTTTAATAATTGTTGGTGCTGCTTGTACCATCTTTAAGAAAGCGTTGGATTGCTCTGTGTTTAATCGGCCACCTGCTGCTAAATCAGATAGTGTCATAGCTGCTTTTTCGATAATTTTATTGTTGTCTAACATATAGTGAATTCCTCCTTATATTGGTGTATTAAAGTACGCCATCCCATACAGAATTGGATTTTTGAATCTCTTCTTCATGTTTTTCTTCTTGTTTAGAAATACCGCGAGCAGTTTCAATAACTTCTAATCGTTTTTCAATCGGCTCTACAGCTTTTTGCACCGCTGCAGTAACAGACTTTACAATCTCATCATCTTTATTTCCTTCAGCTGCAGGTGGTACCTCTTCACCAGATTTCTCTAGCTTTTGTAATCGCTCATCAAGTGGCGCAATAGCATCTGCTACAGCCTTTGTAATATCTTCTAATTTCAATTCGTCTTCCTCCTTATCGCTTACGCGGTCAATAATATTTTGTAATGCTGTTTGGGCAGTTTCAATATCTGCCATAGAAGCAGCACTTACTTTTCTTCCTGCTTTCTCAATCTCTTCTGTAAGGGTAGTAGCAGGTTTCATTTCTAGCGCTTTGGCAATGGCTACATCTCCACCGTCTCGTATTTCTGTAATAATTTCTGTAAAGTCTTGAATGGCTTCCAGTAAGCGATCGAAATCAACTGCTTCATTAGTGTAGTTATCCCATCTAGAACCGTAATAAGCAGACTCCATACTGTCCCAAGCAGCCCATACATTACGTAATTGTTGATTTCTAGCATAATTATCTCTTACTTCACCTTTTTCGATAGCAGCTGTGTTATGGCCATTAAAAAAAGCCCCCATATGTTTCATAAAGGACTTAATAATTCCGTCTTCTGATTTCGATACTTCTTCTTGATCTTCCACTTCAGCTGTTCCGGCCATACTATAACCGGTGATTTCACCTTTTTGGATTTTCTCCCATACTTCATCACTAGCCTTAGTAGCAATAACCCAAGATCCTTTTTGAATAGTGGTACCGTTGATTTCTAAATCATCCGGAGCAATATAACTTTCCACTATTTCACCTGCTCCTGCTGCAAAATCATGCTGAGTATCAATATTTTGAGCCTCTTTCATAAATTCATGAGCAGCTTTTTCGATTTCTTCTGCAGTCATGAAATCATTATGAGCATCTGCAACACCAGGTTCATATACGACGCCATAAACTAACTTCTGTTCGTCTTCACTTTTCGTTATAATGTCTACTTGCTTTTGGAATGTAGGTCTTTTATCCGCCGATTTAGTTAAGAAAAACTGTTTTTTATTCGCTGCCTTATCTACATAAGAAACATGCGTTATTTTCGCATTTTTTAATTCTCGTACTATCATTTTCTCACCTCCTTTCAATCTTTAATGAATAGACCTGTCAGTAATCCGAATGTATACGCTACTACAAATAGCGCTGCACCCGTTAAAACTTCTTTTTCATATTCACTTAATAAGCTTTTTTTCATTTTCCTCATTTTTTTAATCTCCTTTCAGCAATATACTGCTGTCTTAGAGCTTCTTTATCTTCTTTACTTAATACAATCGTAAGTCCATCTATTACAGGGAATATAACGCAATGACAGTGCATTCTTTCAGCAGGACTTAATTTCGTTTCTCGAGGGAACATACATGTTTCATTTGAATCTTCTATTTCAAATTCTTCATCAACAGGGACTTCAACACCGTCCATTTTCTGATGATTTGCACGTGGATTTCCTTCTTGGCGATCTGTATGTACCCACATCTTTCCTGTAACGGCTGGGCTTTGTCCGTAACTCTCTTGTTGAGCAATACTTAAAGCCGTTAATACCTCATTTTTAGCTATACTGGAAGCTCTGCCTCTACTAAATACTCTTAGGTCCTGTAATGCCGTTATCAGTGCCGAAACCGTTAAATTTCCTGTTATCGCAACTGAAATAGCACCTAATATACCATTTCTCGTAGCAAGAAAAATAAAGGCAGCTAACGTCACTCCCCATTCCGTAACATCGGCTTCAGTTCGCTCTGATAATTCTTCAAATAAAATATCCGGATCCAGAGATTCCATTATGATTACACATAAGGCAATGATAATAGGGAGCAGAACCTCGTTTGATAAATTGGCCATATCATTTTCAAATGTATCGTTTATAAACAAATCTTCTTCAAAGAGATTTAGAATCTCCTCTGAAACAATATCCTCTGCTCCATATGCACTTAAAGCTTTGCAATAATACTTCATTTGCTTCCGGAGCAGCTTAGCCAACTTCTTTTCGTATTCTTCAAAGAATTCCTGCAGACTGTCAGCACCAGGCATATCATCAGGTAAATCATCTGATATATTCCCGTCAGTATCTGCTGCTTTCAATATTGCATTTAGTACGTGCAAGGCGCGATTTATTGACTCCATTTATCTCTCACGTCCTCTAATGCATCCCTTACTCCTTTTAATAAATCTACAACTGTAGGATCAAATGATTTCGTTATAGTTGTTGGAGCAGGCTCTACCGTAATTGGATTAGGCACTTTATTTATTCCGGCTATTAATTGGAAAGGCTTTTCATCTGCTCCCTCATAAGTAAGTGGTTCTAATTCTTTTCCTAAAATCTCTCCTACTAAGTCACGCGGATCATTAGGAGTAAGTGAACCATTATTGATTAATGGTACTAATGCTTTTGCTTTTTCGATTGGATCAGAAGTATTAGGTCCTTTTAACGTAATGGAAACATAATGTATTTTTAACGCTTGGCAGAATAATGTGGTTAATTTCCCGCCAACTATATTCCGCTGCGGTCCAAATACCTGCTCTTCTGTAACTTGTTTAGCAGTCTGTGCAGTTGATTTATTATAATCCTGAGACTCACCTGTATATAGCGGTGGTAACCTAAACGCAGATCGTAACTTATCGCGCGTCTTTGAGTCGTATTCTAAGAACAACGCATCTTGCTGCAGCATTTCTGCCAAAGATTTTATTTGCACTTTTACAGGCGTTATATCTTCTTCACCGCGCATCTTTTCTTGATCTAAACCTTCTGCTTCTAATAATAAAAATTGATGTGAATTTTCTACGCCTTGTACATCCTTCATATACTCTTGTACAGCATTATATGAATCATCAGTTAATTGTCCGTTTTCTACAACGATAGCAGCAGGAACGTGGCGTCCTTGCTTAAAATAGTAGTAATTTAATTCTTCTGCTTTTCTAGCACCAAATAAAGAAACAAGGTGGCCCAAGTATCTAGGCTTACCATATGGAGTAGGACCTATCTTTAACTGTAAAACTTCCGTTGCTTCATCTTCTTCATTATGATTTGCTGTGAATTCACCTGTTTTTGAATTCATAAAACGTGGATCACCGAACTCTTTAAAGAATGTTTTATTTCCGTTTTTCAACTGAACAAACCGACGGAATTTCTTAGGGACTTTCAGTTTTACAGGATTATTCTCTCGCATCACAACAAACGTAACATCTACAGGATCAGTATACGTTGTTACCCGTACATCCTCACATTCCATATATATAATAGAACAAGGCTCTCCTGCTCCGTTCCGTAATATCTCCATATAACCGCTTCCTGTCTTCTCCATATCCGATAAAGACCAGGATAAGATTGTTTCTGGTGTTTCATCAAAGCTAAGATATTTTAAGAAGAATCTTAGTTTTTCCCACTCTACATCTGCTTTCTTTTGAATTTCAGTTTTGGCCGCTCGATAATCAAAAGAATACTCTGGTAGTAATCCAAATCCAGCTATATTAGTAGTCATCGCTTCAACGCATTGCTGTAAAATACTTGAATACTCCGCTATATTTTTCAATTCTTTAATGTTGTGAGGTGGCGGTATAATACCATCCGCATCATACATGCCACTAAACGCATCATCATATATTTGTTTAGTAGTAGATGAGGCACCTTCCACTTTAATTATTGTTGTCCTTACTTTACTCATGCTGATTTACCCTCCCTTCCTTTTCTTTTTCTTTGAGGACGTTTCGAACGATCTCTAACTTTTGGATAGAACGGCGCAAACGCCATTACTACCGCCTCTGCTCGGTCAGGTGATTTTAATCCCCGGTCTTTCATAGCCTTTTTAGGTTCTATTTTTATACGCCCATCACTATTAATTTGATATTTTCGTACGGATAATTGAGCAATTAAATCTTCATCATCTGGTATAGATACAAATTCAAGGCAATTATCTTTAAAATGACCATACATAACACTGACAATACAGGCATATTCCGCATTACCCTTAGATGCAAAGTTAATAGGTATTACATCGATTGGATAATCATTTTCTGCTACAACTTCTTTTAAACGGTCCGTAACGCCGCCACCAACACCTGTATCATCTATTCGTATCGGTATACGTTTTCCGGTTCGTTCACACCATGAGAAGTACTTCTTCGCTTCTTGTACTAACAATCCAGAAACATACATCGTATCTCTTTGATGATGCACTTGCAGCGGTAGTACCTTCCATCCTCTTCTCGTTGCGATAATCGTTTCATCGGATCCAAAACGCGCAACGTCACAACCAATTTCGACAACTGCAGTATCTGGAATTATTTCTTTCACGGTAGATTCGTCTTCCTCATTCTCGATAACTTCAACCTTGTATACTTCTCTCATCCGTGCTGCTTCTGCAGTTTCTAGTGAAATAAATGCATCTGCTTCACCACGAGGGAATTCACCCTCTACACGAACCCGATATACATCTGAACCTTCTCCATACTTTTTCTTAAGCATTTCAATGTTCTTTTTACTGGTCCGTGGTGAATCTTCACTAGATACTTTATGAGATTTATACAATGCTCTGTCTTTATTATGAGAATCAAAAAAGACCCCACTAGTTTTAGTCGGGTTACCACACATAAATAATTTATTTTCTGAACCAGATAACGTACCAAGAATGGCCTCCATAATATCGTCAGCTATACCAGAAGCTTCATCGGCAATAAATAGCATGTAATCTTCATGGAAACCTTGCATATTTTCAGGACGGGTTGCTGTTTTTGCCGTAGCAAACCAACGATCCTCGAAACCTTTCATATAAATCTTGGTTTTCGTCCACTTCAACAGGTCTTTCACTTGAGAACTATTAAGCCATTTTGCAATCTCTGCCCAAAGCACATCGTATAATTGCTGCTTTGTTGGAGCGGTACATATTATTTTTGGGTATGGTCTGCAGCAAAGGAACCAAATACAGATCCAGGACTCCATTGCAGTTTTCCCCACACCTTGGCCGGAACGTACACTAACATGCGAATGGTTCGCTATATCATTAAGTACTTCCTTTTGCCACGGATCCGGCTCAACTTCAAGAATATCCTCAACAAACGCTACAGGATCATCTACATATATTTCTAGCAGCTGGGTAATTATGTCTTGGAGTACTTCTTCCTCTGTTGTTACATCATTAGAAACTGACATACTATCAATCCATTGCACCACTAACGAATTCTTGTGTTGTGTCTTCTGCTACAAGTTCTACGTCTAATCTTGTCCAATAGCTCTCGTCATAATTATATTTTTTCAAATGATCTGTACACCAACCACGCTGCTTATACAATTTTAGTTCCGCTTCATACTCTTCATTTCTAGCTTCTTCTTTAAATTCCAATGCAGCAAGTTCTTTCGCTCTATTCTCATTTTCTGCAATTACATATACATGAACTGCTCCATATCCCATAAATCCATTAGTTACGCGGTATAGATTCATAACTCTTCTTTTACGTTTATATCGTTTTCTCTTCATTGTTACACCTCACTAATACTTTTCTAGGCATACAAGTTTCATACGGAGAAATTACACCATCATTTTCTAAACGATCGATAAGGAATGCTACTACTACATAACCCAGTTGAAATTCTCGATCTATTTCATAAAGTGAGGTTGTTTTTGACTGCATTACAAAACATTTCATGTT
>NZ_JAYLLN010000064.1:0-8753 GCF_037126265.1 Sphingobacterium tenebrionis | reverse complement strand
CAGAATATTATTTGGAGAAAATTTAATTTATTATTTGGATATATACACAGTTCATTGCGAGGAGGTACGACGAAGCAATCTTTGGACTAATCGAAAGATTGCTTCGTTCCTCGCAATGACGTAACCCTCGCAATGACGGTTACTTCGTATCCCTCTTTCCGAAAATCGAGATCTTAAGATATTTCCCTGGATTCTTCTTCAAATCCTCAATCAACTGATTCAAACTCTCCGAAGAATTCGCCAAATTATTATACAATTTCTCATCATTCAACAACAAGCTCAACGATCCTTCCCCACTATTGATCTTATCCGTTATCATCCGCACCTGCAACATCGCTTGATTCGCATTATCCACCGTTTCCTTAATTTCCGTTTTGGAAAGATCATCAGAAAGGTTATCAATATTAGCCAGAATCGAATTGATCTTACTGTTATGCTGCTTAAAATTACTGGTAATCGACTCTAAATTCGCCAAGATATTGGTCAAACGAGCTCGCTCGCTACCCACCATCCCATCAACATCGCCCGTAATCTTCTCCAAATTCTTTAAAGAAACTGAAATACTATGCACTGAACTTTTGAAATCACGTTGGAAATCGGCATCCAATACCGAGTTAACCCCCGTTAGCACCGAATCCAATTTAACCACCAAATTCTCGATCTTCTTCTGTAGCGGTTCTACTTTTTCCATTAGGTTCGCCTGTACATCCGATAGCAAAGGATCGCCATTTCGTGCCATGGTCGTGCTATTTCCCAATTCAAAAACAATGGCCTTACTACCCAATAAATCCGCAGACACAATCCGTGCTACCGTATTGGATGGAATATCCACCTTATCATCAATCTTGAATTCTGTTTTGATCTTGCCGTTCGGCTGAAGGGTCAATTTTGAAACCCGACCGATCTGGTAACCATTCACCAACACCGGTTTGGAAACAGCCAATCCATCCACATTATCATATTCAGTGTAAAAAATGTTTTCACTACTAAAGACATTATTGCCCTTTAGGAAGCTGTATCCAATAAACAACAAGGCTATGGCGATAATGGTAAGTGCGCCAACTTTAGTTTCATTAGAAATTTTCAAAATGATCCGATTTAAGAGTATCTATAAATATTTAACCACCAAGTTAAGAAAAAGTTTATCTTTCAAAAGCTTTTCGGTAGGTATTTATTGCATTAAACAAATCTGTGACAATGGCTTCCTGCCCAGCAGCAGAGTTCATGTAGCGTTCCTCTTCGGGATTACTGATGAATCCGATTTCCGTAAGTACCGCTGGCATACCCGCAGTGGCCAAAACAGCCAAGGACTGCTCTTTAACACCTCTATCAGTGCGGTTAGACCCTTTGAACTGGTCCTGCATATAGCTTGCTAATCGGATACTCTGCTCCCTATATTTCCTTTTGATCAAGGAGAAGATGATATAGGATGATGGATCCTTTGGGTCGAAACCACCATAGTTTTCCTTATAGTTTTCCTCCATCAGGATGGAAGCATTCTCTCGGATGGCCACATCCTGCTGACCTGTACGGCTAAAACCTAAAACCAAGGTCTCTGTTCCGGCAGCTGATGTGTTCAATGTTTTTCGTGTAACATATTTTCCTTTACTGTTTTTTACCCTTCTACTGGTAGTACCTCCAGAGTTACAGTGGATGGAAATAAAAAGATCGGCATTGTGCTTATTGGCAATAGCAGGTCTTTCGTATAGCTTCGGGTAAATATCCGTTTTGCGGGTATAAACCACTTTTACACCTGGCAGTTCCTGTTCTATACGTTTGCCTAATTTTAGGGCTACCTGCAGCGCGATATCTTTTTCCTTCGATACCCGACCGACAGCACCTGAATCATGACCACCATGTCCTGCATCAAGTACAATCGTCCGCATCTTTTTTACGGTACCACTTTGATTTGGATTTTGCGGGTCTTTAGGAGTAAAGGAAGCTAAGACGATGACTGATAAACAGATGGCCATACGTCCGGCTGCCTTAAAAATGTGTTTTTTCGTGTTTTTAAAAGTGTCCAATTTCAATGTATCTTAATGCTATAATCCAGAACTTGTTTTATAGCGTTTCACTGCATCAACAATGTTGCCAACAATTTCTTCCTGTCCTTTTGCGGATAACATGTAGTTTTCTTCATCGGGGTTGGAAATAAATCCAATTTCGGTTAAGGCAGAAGGCATACTCGCAAATGCCAGTACCGCTAAAGATAATTCCTGAACGCCACGATTTGGTCTGCCCTGCTTTACATATTCATTCTGGATATAAGAGGCAAATTTAATGCTCTTGTCCCGATAGGTTCTTTTCAATAAAGAGAAAATGATATAGGATGAAGGATCTTTCGGATCAAAACCACCATAGTTTTCCTGGTAATTTTCCTCCATCAAGATATCCGCGTTCTCTCTTACCGCTACGTTGGATTCCCCTTTCTGTAATCGGTTATAACCACATACAAAGGTTTCTGTTCCACTAACACTAGGTCTACGGATTACCCGACCTTTCGAATCATAATCGGCCGAGTTACAGTGAATGGATAAAAAGAGATCCGCCCGATTGCGGTTGGCAATGGCGGAACGCTCATGGAAAGGAACATCCACATCTGTTTCGCGTGTCAGCATCACCTTTACACCCGGTAATTCTTTTTCAATAGCATCTTTCAGTTTTTTTGATACTTGCAAAACGATATCCTTTTCGGCAGAAATCTTTCCTCTGGCGCCAGGAATTCTCCCGCCATGACCCGGATCGATAACGATCAATCGCATGGCTTTATTGCTAGAAACTTCGGTTGCAATGGGTTCCTTTGCGGAGTCGCCCTTACTGGTTCCGACGTAAATACTTAGAAATAAGATAGGTAGTGTAATGCCTAAAATGCTTAGGACTGATTTTGTTCTTTGATTAAGATTCATTTCCAACTTCTCCTTTTAAATATCCAACAAAATGCTTTTTAAAGTTATTTGTTAAATATGTTTAACTTTATCAAAATCCTAATTATTGTAATAGATTTTTGACTATTTTTGCCATCAAGAGTTTAAAATTAGCACAAAAATAACATTCATATTTCATTTTGAAGGCTTTAAGTTGTTTTTTCCTTACCCTTTTTCTTTTTTTTTGTGGGCTGTCTTTGGTAAAAGGGCAGGTGGAAACCAATTCCAGAGGGACAACTGTTACAAACGACACTTCCAAAAACGAACTCCAGGATACCAGTAAAAACAATTTCAAACAGGTTTCGGGACAAGATACGGTGCATATGCAAGATGATGGCGGTCTGGAAACTGTGGTCACCATTTCTGCCAATGATTCTTCATGGAACGAAGTCAGTAAAAACATCCTGCACCTATTCAAAGGTGCCAAAGTAAAATATGAAGGCTTCGAATTAGCAGCCGACTATATCCGTTTGGATAGAAATACCAATATCTTATTTGCTTCCGGTGTAATCGATCATAACGGAAAATATGTAGGTAGGCCAGTCGTGATTATGCCTGGAGAATCGCCGATTGCTGTCGATTCCCTGTTATATAATTACAAATCCCAAGTGCCGAAAACCTATGGCGTGATGACCGAGGTGGATGGGGGTTATATTCAAGCCCGGGAAGTACGTAAGAATATCTATGACGAGATGTCCTTGTACAAAGGATTGTACAGTACCTGTGATCTGCCTTATCCGCATACCCACTTTGGTATACAGATCAGCAAAGGGGTGATCACCCAAAAACAGATTATTGCCGGACCATCCTACCTGGTGGTTGAAAATATACCCTTAAAATTTATTGCTATTCCATTCGGATTTTTCCCTAAACAGGATAAGAAGAGTTCCGGATTTTTATTCCCATCCTTTGGTGAGGATGCCTCCCGTGGTTTTGCCATGCGTGATCTGGGATGGTACTTGACCTTCAATGATTATTGGGATTCGGAAATCAGAGGTAACCTGTATTCCAAAGGAACCTGGGAAGCTAGTGTAAGGACCCAATATTTGGTGAACTATAAATTCAGTGGTAACTTCAATATCCGTTATGGTTCCTTCGTGGAAGGGGTAGAAGGTACGCCAAGTTATGGACGTAGTAAGGATTTTAACTTTACCTGGAACCATACCCAAAGGCAGGAGGCTAATCCGGGGACTTCCTTTACGGCATCTGTAAACTTTGGTACCCGTTCTTATTTGCAGAATTCTGCTGCGGGTGGAACATACGACCCTCGCGCTTTGACCAATAACCGATTGAACTCTTCCATCGCTTATGGAAAAGTATTTGCAGATGGTAAGGTCAATTTTACGTCCAACCTTCGACATGAGCAGGACCTGACCACTGGTCGGGTAACCTTGGATCTACCGACCATCAGTTTGAACGTGGCCACCTTTAATCCTTTCGATAGTAAAGATCGTGTTGGGGAACAGAAATGGTACCAGAAACTAACGGTAGGTTATAGTATGCAGGCGCAGAATAAGATCGTTACGTTTGATACGCTTTTGTTTAGAAAAGAAACGCTACAAGACTTTACCAATGGGATGCAACATAATATTCCGCTTAGTTTAAGTTTAAATGTGCTGAAATATTTCCAGTTCAATACCTCCGCCAACTACACCGAACGCTGGTATTTGCAGTCCGTTCGTAATCGTGTAGCAAACGAGGTTTTTGGGTATAGCACAGTTAGGGATACCATCCAAGGATTCAAAAGAGCCTACGATTATAACCTTTCCAGTGGATTATCAACCAAGGTTTATGGTATGTATCCTAAAATGGGTAAGATAGAGGGGATACGTCACGTGATTACCCCATCGGTGAACTTGAATTATCGCCCAGATTTTGGAAGGGAAAGATATGGCTATTACCGTAATTTTATTGATGAAAATGGCGTGAACAGGAAGTATTCCATCTTTGATGGTGCACTCTATGGATCGCCAAGTGAAGGCCGTTCCTTAGGGATTGGATTCTCAGTAGATAATAATATTGAGGCGAAGATCAGGGATGATAATGATACCACAGGTAATGGATTCCGAAAGGTTCCTATTATCCAAGGTCTAACCTTCTCGGGTAACTATAACATGGCGGCAGACTCCCTGAAACTATCCACCATCAGTTTCTCCGGTCGTACCTCCTTATTCAAGGAAAAATTGAACCTGAATTTCAATGGTACATTTGATCCTTATTCGTATGATCCTTATACGGGAAGAACGGTTAATCGCTATGCGATCAAAGATGGTAAGCTTGCCCGTTTGACCAATTTCGGTCTTTCCTTTGATTATAGTTTTAACCCGGAGGCGAATAAAAGCAGGAATAACAATATGGATTCCCTGCGGAACAGCATGCCGAACCTAAGTCCGGAACAGGCGCAGGCACTATCGCGCATCAGTACCGATCCGAATGCCTTCGTGGATTTCAACATTCCATGGAATGTTGCGGCATCCGTTTCCTTTAATTATGCGCGGGTTTTTGATGACGAAGAGCAAAGAATGCGTAGTGTATTGACCAATACGGTCAATGTACATGGGGATTTCAATGTGACGCCGAAATGGAAGATTCAATACAATACCGGTTTCGATTTTGTGCAGATGAAGGCCAGTTTGACCAACATCAGTATTTATCGGGATCTCCATTGTTGGGATATGTCGGTCGGATGGGTTCCATTTGGGCAATACAAAAGTTATAACATAACCATCAGGGCAAAGGCATCGATCCTTCAGGATCTGAAGTTATCGAAACGCCAGAGTCATTTTACCTTTTAGAAAAATTTAAATCTTAAAAGCCATGAAAGCTGAGATTATTACCATTGGTGATGAAATCCTGCTGGGGCAAATCGTGGACACGAACTCGGCATGGCTAGGACAGCAATTGTTCGACCTACAGATTCATGTTCAACAGATAACCTCTATAACAGATAGTGAATCCCATATTCTTCAAGCTTTAACAGCCGCTCAAAGCAGGGCAGATGTGATCATCTGTACAGGTGGATTAGGCCCAACCAAAGACGATGTAACCAAAGCGACCGTCGCCAAGTTTTTCAATACCACTTTCGTCCATAATGAAGAAGTTATGGTTCATGTGAAGCAGATTTTTGAACGCTTTAACCGGACCATGCCGGCCATGAATTATGGTCAGGCTGATGTTTTGGCCAATGCGGAAGTCCTTTTCAATGATTGGGGAACAGCGCCTGGAATGTGGGTGGAGCATGAGGGGAAGGTGTTTATTTTCCTTCCGGGAGTACCTTTTGAAATGAAAAACCTGATGACCCATCGGGTTATTCCTAAACTGAAGAATTTTTACAGTGAGGAAAAGTTGGTGCTGCGCTATATATTAACCGTTGGAATAGGGGAGTCGCATTTAGCCGAAATGATCGCTGATATCGAGGATAGTTTTCCGGATCAGGTTCACCTTGCTTACCTTCCTAAGATCGGTATGGTCAGACTTCGTTTGACGGTTTCTGGCAAAGATGTGGAACAATTGAATCTTTTAGCGGATGAGTTGCAAGAACAATTGATTGAGAGAATCGGGAAGGCTGTTGTATCAACGGAAGATATCAGTTTTGAGGAGGTGCTCATCAAATCCTTTGTGGCGGATAACTGTGCCTTAGCCACCGCAGAGAGCTGTACAGGCGGAAATATCGCACGTGTGATTACGGAAGTTGCTGGAGCAAGTGAGATGTTCGAGGGAGGGATTGTTTCTTATTCCAATCAGGTGAAAGTGTCGCAGCTGGGTGTGTCGGAGTCGACCTTGGAGGCTTTTGGTGCGGTAAGTGAAGAAACGGCTGTGGAGATGGCGAAAGGGGCAAAGGAACGTCTCGGCACGAGTTATGCAGTGGCCACTACGGGAATTGCAGGGCCTGGAGGTGGCTCGCAGGAAAAGCCTGTAGGTACCGTGTGGATTGCTGTAGCGGGTAAGCAGGAAGTACAAACTAAATTGTTCCGTTTTCATGGGGATCGGCAGATCAATATTGAACGGGCAACCGCGCAAGCCTTGCTGATGTTATGGAATTTATATCGACAAGAGAAGGGCGATTAACAGAATTATATTTTTTATAGGTTTTTATTCAAACGATTATATTTTGTTTCCTTGAGTTTCAACTTTTAATAAGTAACTTAGTGGACTAACAATCCAAATAAAAAATAGATGGCTATATATAAACTTTTACTTCCTAAGATGGGAGAAAGCGTATCAGAAGCTACGTTGACAAAATGGGTGATTCAGGTTGGAGAGCGCATCGAGGAAGATGATGCTGTCGCTGAGATCGCTACGGATAAAGTGGATTCCGAAGTGCCATCTCCGGTTGCTGGTATCCTAAAGGAAAGATTGTTTGAAGAAAATCAGGTAATCCAGGTAGGCGATGTTATTGCATTGATCGAGGTTGATGGCGATGATGATGCTGAAAATTCAGGGAATGTTCAGGGTGAAAACTTGAATAATTCCGAGCAAAACATAGAAGAAAAACAAGCGGAACATACGGAAGAATCTGCTGATCATGAAGGAATGGATGATGCTCCTGAGGCATCGACAGAAATTCCTGGAATGGATCAGGTGGATAGCCGTGCTGCTGAAGATCATAACCAAGTTTCGGAAGCTGGGAATTCCGGTATTCGTTTTTATTCCCCATTGGTTAGGAATATTGCTCAACAGGAGGGTATTTCTCAACAGGAGCTGGATGGAATTACTGGTACTGGTGCAGAAGGCCGAGTGACGAAGCAAGATGTGTTGAACTATATCCATCAAAAGGACGGTAGTAATCATACGCCTAAATTGGATTCAACTTCTCCAACTATGGGGTCTTCAATTACTGAGTCTAGAAGCTCGGTAGCTTCATCATCTGCTGGTTCAGAAGTTAAAGCATCTTCTGGTACATCTAATGCAGGTCAAGCTGTGACGAGTCCGGCTCAGGTAGTGAAGAGCTCCGGATCCGACGAGATCATTGAAATGGATAGAATGCGTCGTTTGATCGCAGATCATATGGTGAGCAGTGTGAAGACTTCGCCACATGTATTTTCAGTGGTGGAAGCGGATGTAACGAATCTGGTGAACTGGAGAAATAAAATCAAGGACGCTTATAAAAAAGCAGAAGGGGAGAACATCACCTTTACACCATTGATCATTGAAGCGATCGCGAAAGCTATTAAAGATTTCCCGATGGTGAATGTTTCAGTAGATGGATATAATATTATTCGCAAGAAAAACATCAATATTGGTATGGCAGCGGCTTTGCCAAGTGGAAATCTGATTGTTCCTGTGATTAAAAATGTGGATCAGTTGAGTCTTTCGGGGATTTCAAAATCGGTAAATGATTTGGCAAATCGTGCGAGGGGTAATAAGCTGAAGCCAGATGATACACAGGGAGGTACTTTTACATTTACAAATATCGGTGCGTTCGGAAATATCTTGGGCATGCCTATTATCAACCAGCCACAGGCAGCGATCTTAGCTGTAGGAACTATTAAAAAGAAACCGGCTGTGTTGGAGACTGAATATGGTGATGTGATTGCTGTAAGGCATATGATGTATATCTCGATGTCTTATGACCATAGGGTAATTGATGGCGCTTTAGGTGGAAGTTTTATCCGTAGGGTGGCTGATTACTTAGAAAACTGGGACGCAGAAAGGACGGTGTAGCATCACGTCATTGCGAGGAACGAAGCAATCTTTCCGCATGTCATGCTGAGCAGCGTCGAAGCATCTGTTCGTTAGTACCCGTACAGATCCTTCGACTACGCTACCAATGACATGTTGTATAACCTATTGTTAATCAGGTCAATGTATCTTATCTAATTTCATATC
>NZ_JAYLLN010000063.1:0-9854 GCF_037126265.1 Sphingobacterium tenebrionis | reverse complement strand
GCCATCGCAAAATCTGGAAAGGGCTACATCGCAAAAGCGGCCTAATCAGAATATTATTTGGAGAAAATTTAATTTATTATTTGGATATATACACAGTTCATTGCGAGGAGGCACGACGAAGCAATCTTTAGCTTGTCATCCTGAGCGTAGTCGAAGGATCTGTACGCTTATATCCGAACAGATGCTTCGACTACGCTCAGCATGACATTTGGAAAGATTGCTTCGTTCCTCGCAATGACGGTTAAAAAATCTCCTGCAATTCCTTCAGATCCACAATCATATACTCCACATCCTCCGGCTTATCCTTATCCCCTGGATTAAAAAATATCGCTTCCAAACCAGCGTTCTTCGCTCCGCGAACATCCGCATCTAAATTATCCCCTATCATCACCGCATGTTCCTTCTCCGCTTGCCCATTATCCAAAGCATGCTTAAAAATCCTAGGATCCGGCTTATTAATCCCAACAATCTCCGAAATCACGATCGTCTCAAAATAAGGGTACAACTTGCTATGCTCCAATTTCTTTTCACAGGCCTCTTTAAAACCATTTGAAATCAGATGCAACCGATACTTCCCCTGCAAATAAGCAAGAGTTTCATGCGCATGGGGAAATAAATTCGTCTTGGTCGGACAAATCGCCAAGTACTCCTCCTCAAAAGCCACAGGAAACAATCCTGGATCCACACCCAACTGACTAAACGTATCAGCAAACCTCAATTTCCTTAAGGTTGCCTTATCGATCTTGCCATGATGGTACAGGTCCCATAACCGATGGTTATTCACCGTATAGGTCTCAATAAATTCATCCGAATTCTGTCGCTGAAAAAGATCGTGGAAATTAAATTTATAATAGAGATCATGTAAGGTCTCTTCGGCGTTTCTATCAAAATCCCAGATAGTATGATCCAGGTCGAAAAACAGATGCTTTTTATCTTTGAACATGTACAAATATACAGGCTTTCCAAAGGGCAGTCAAACCTGTTTCTAAGCCTACTGTCATATTCTTTTGCGCGTTTTCGATTACATCCGTATTTAAGTACCTTTGCGGTTGGAATTTCATTATGAGGAAGGCATTATTTCTTTTTTATTTCTTGTTTTTTTATGCGATCACGCAATTGCTTTGGTGGGGATTCATCTTGATCAAATTTGAACCAGACCGGAAGGGTATGATCATTGGTGAAGGCTTGATCTTCTTTTTGATCTTTATCTGGGGTGCTTTTCGCCTTAAGAAACATGTTAGAAGGGAACATGAGAACAACCAACAACAGCAGAACTTCCTTTTGGCCATTACCCATGAGCTGAAATCGCCCTTGGCATCTGTAAAACTTTACATCCAAACCATTCTAAAACGCGATCTGGACAGGGAACAGCAAAAGGTCTTTCTTTCCAATTCCCTTAAGGATATCGAACGTTTGGACGACTTAGTGGAGAATGTGTTACTTACCACCAAGTTGGAGAATAGGGCTTACCAATTGCCAAAAGAAGTGTTCAACATGACGGAGTTGGTCGAGCAGGTGATCGATCGTTTGCAGAAGAACGCCTGTAAATCCCAGGTCATCAAAGCAGATCTGGATGAGGATATTGAAATCAAAGCGGATAAATTTGCGATTACGAACGTAATCACCAATTTGGTGGAGAACGCGGTGAAATATTCACCACCCTGCGCCACGGTCTCCGTCAATCTGAATAAACAAGGACAAAACCTGTTATTTTCTGTTGCCGATCATGGGGAAGGAATTCCCGATGACGAAAAAAAACTTATATTTAATAAGTTTTATCGCGTCGGCAGCGAAGCTACCCGTAAAACCAAAGGAACCGGTTTGGGGTTATATATCGTAAAAACAGTATTACAAAAACACAATGCTTCCATTCGGGTTAAGGACAATAAACCCTCAGGAAGTATTTTTGAAGTAACATTTGAAAACTATGCAAGCTAAACAACGTATACTTCTGGTTGAAGACGAAGAACATTTATTGGAAGCTATCAAATTGAACCTGGAGCTGGAAGGCTATCGGGTGACTACAGCTACGGACGGTAAAAAGGCCTTGAAACTATTTAAGGAGGAGCGCTTCAATTTGATCATATTGGATGTGATGATTCCAGAGATCGATGGATTTCAGGTTGCTGAAACCATTCGTCTGCAAAATTCTGAAGTTCCTATCATGTTCTTGACCGCCAAGAACAGTTCCGAAGACCGTATCACCGGTTTGAAAAAAGGAGCTGATGATTATTTGGTGAAACCTTTCAACCTGGAAGAACTTATTCTACGTGTTTCCAACCTGATCCGTCGTGGAATGAAAGGGGATGACCTGAAAGAACTTAATTCCTACACCATTGGTGATAAGACCATCTATTTCAATTCCTTCGAATTGCACCATGCAGATGGCAGCATTTCATCCTTGACCAAAAAGGAAACGATGTTGTTGAAATTATTGATCGAACGCAGGAATGAAGCTGTTTCACGTGAACAGATCCTCGAAACTGTCTGGAACTATGATGTTTATCCATCTACACGTACCATCGACAATTTCATCCTGACTTTCCGTAAATATTTTGAACCTGATCAGAAACATCCTATTTATTTCCATTCCATCCGTGGTGTGGGCTATAAATTCACGGACAACCAGAATTAAATTAGCAGATGACCAATAATGCACGTAAAATAGTAATCGCTATTGCGGTTGCTTTTCTATTGTATGCCATATATGCCAAGCATTATAATATTGCGGTTTACATATTTGGTGGGATCGCCTACCTGACCTGGAGTTATTTTAAGGAAGGTACGGTTTATCTAGCTACTCAAGCTTTCCATAAGCAGGATTACGAACGAACCAAAGCTCTATTGGCGGAGATCAAGAATCCCGATCAATTGCGCAAGGGACGTCGTAATTTCTATGAATTCATGATGGGAAACATCGCTTTGAAAGAGGAGCGGGTAGATGAGGCGGAATACCACTTCCAAATGGCATCCCGCTTGCCATGGCGAAAAGATAATGAAAAGGGCATGGTATTGATCAATCTGGCAAACATCAACCTGAGAAAAAAAGAATACGAACGGGTAACTACCTATTTGGATCTGGCCGAAAAGCTTAAGCTAACGGCGCGTCAGGTTTCCATCATAGAAAAAATCAGAAACGAAGTAAATAAACATATATAGTGAACAACAATTTAAAGAATGATCTATTGATCCGTGCTGCCTTATCGCAGCCTACGGAACGACCTCCTGTATGGATGATGCGTCAAGCAGGACGGTTCATGAAGGAATATTGGGAAATCAAGAACAAATATTCTTTCTTGGAGATGTGCAAAACACCAGAGATTGCGGCGGATGTAACGATGTTGCCGATCGATCTATTGGGGGTTGATGCTGCCATTTTGTTTTCGGATATTTTGGTTACGCCAGAGGCTATGGGAGGTGACCTTTCCTTCGAGCAGGGTGTAGGACCGCGTTTCGCAAACCCGGTTAGAAACCTTCAAGATGCAGAGAACTTGAATGTAGATTGTTTGGACAAATTGCAATATGTGGCTGATGCGATCAAGGTGATCCAACAACGTTTGGATGGAAAAGTGCCTTTGATCGGATTTGCTGGTGCACCTTTTACGATCTTGAGTTATTTGGTAGAGGGCGCTTCGTCCAAGGATTTTAAACGTACGAAGACTTTACTGAACAATGAGCCGGAATTGGCGCATTATATTCTTCAAAAAATTGCAGATGTAACGATAGGTTATTTGAACATGCAGGTTGAGGCGGGTGTAAATGCCCTTCAATTGTTCGATAGCTGGGCATTGGCGCTTTCTTGGAACGATTACCAAGAGTTTGGCCATAAATACAATAAATATATTTTGGATAATATTAATCGTAAGGATATTCCAGTGATCTCTTTTTGTAAAGGAAGTTCGGTATTTGCGCCTATTATGGCAGAAGCAAAACCGGATGTGGTTTCGGTGGATTGGAATGCTGATCTGTTGAATATCAAGAAATCTTTGCCTGCTGGAATGGCGGTACAAGGAAACTTAGATCCTTTTGTTTTGTATGCGGATAAACCGGTGATCAAGAAGAAGATCTTGGATCTTTTTGAAAGGATGAGAGGGGAAGATGGTTTTATTTTTAACCTAGGGCATGGTATTATGCCGGATATCCCTTTTGATAATGTGAAATACGCGGTAGAGGTTATCAAGGATTTTAGGTATTAGGCTTTCTCCTCGGGAGATTAACCGTCATTGCGAGGAGGTTTTTCTCCGTCATTGCGAGGAGGTACGACGAAGCAATCTTTAGCCATGTATGTCATCCTGAGCGTAGTCGAAGGATCTGTACGGTTGTATACGAACAGATGGTTCGACTACGCTCACCATGACATGGTTAAAGATTGCTTCGTTCCTCGCAATGACGTTATAACGGACTTTCTTTTCGTACCTTTGTAATAAATACTTAAAAATGCTTTATCTATACGCCAAGGCTATTCATATCATTTTTGTAGTTTGCTGGATGGCGGGCCTGTTCTACATGCCACGCCTTTTTGTTTACCACACCGAAGCAAAACAAAAGTCAGATATCGAATACCAAGTGCTTCATAAGCAGTTTAACATCATGGAAAGCAGGTTATGGTGGGTTATTACCACCCCATCCATGTATTTAGTAATCACCTCAGCCCTCGTCATGTTATATGTCAACCCCGGATTATTATCCATGGGATGGATGCATATGAAACTGGCCTTTGTACTCGGATTAGTAATCTACCATTTTATTTCCCAAAGGATCATGTATAAGCTTAGGGACGGAAATTCTACCTGGACCTCCACCCAGTTACGTCTTTGGAATGAAGTTTCTACCATTATCTTATTTGCGATTGTATTTTTGGTGGTATTGAAATCAACGATAGGTTGGGTATTTGGAGTAACAGGAATTATCGGATTAGGTGTTTTGCTGATGGTGCTGGTAAAGCTTTACAAGCGCTATCGAAAATCTAAAGGAGAAAAAGTAGATTAGGACTATAAAACGTAGGCTAGAACTCTGCACCAAAGACTAAAATTATAAAAAAGAGACTAAAATTATAATTATGAAGAAGCTATTGACCATTTTATTTTGTGGATTATTATTTATTGGAAGCAGTCAGGCACAGGAGCATAAATGGGCTTTTGGATTTTATGGCGATGTACAGATGGAAAGTCCAACTTATGATGGGAGTTTTGGTGTGCAAGGAAAGTATGATCTGACCAATTTTCAGGCTTTACAGGCCCAGGTTTATGGTAGAGGTGGATATATTGCCGTAGGTGCAGATTATTTGGTGAATGTATTTAACAAGGAAAAGTCTAATTTCAATATTTTTTTAGGTCCGGGTATTAGTCAGGATTTTTATACCTATGATTTTACGATCGATGGGGATGTAGAAGGACCTATTAGAAGAAAAGAGAATTATACGAATGCGATTGGACAGGTAGGGGTGAGTTATTATTTTCCCTCAGTTGATTTATCGATTTATACAGGGTATAAGTTGAAGTATCAATTTGCTTCGGAAGCGATAGATCCCAATTATGTAATGATAGGGGTGAGGTATCATATTTGGTAACGTCATTGCGAGGAGGTACGACGAAGCAATCTTTACACTAACCGAAAGATTGCTTCGTACCTCGCAATGACGGGTAAAGTTCCTACTCTCCGAAACACAAATACTTAATTTCCATATACTCCTCCAACCCATATTTCGAGCCTTCCCTTCCCAATCCACTCTGTTTCACCCCGCCAAAAGGAGCCGAAGCATTTGAAATCAAGCCTGCATTAATTCCTACCATACCAGCTTCCAATTGCTCCGCAACTCTAAAACATTGCTTCACATTTTCACTGTAGAAATAAGATGCCAAACCAAAAGGCGTATCATTAGCCATTTTTACTCCCTCATCCTCCGTTTTAAATTTAAATAGCGCACATACAGGACCAAAGGTTTCCTCACTTGCAATCAAGCTATCCGGGCTTACATTAGAAAGCACGGTAGGTTCATAAAACAAATCCTTGATCACTTTCCCACCGGTTTCAATCTTTGCCCCTTTGGCCAACGCATCCGCCACATGATGCTCCACTTTTTCCAACCCAGACTTATTGATCAAAGGACCAACCTGGGTCGTTTTCTTCATTCCATTTCCAACAACCAAATTCTTAACCGCGGCTGTCAACTTCTTACAAAACGCTGCATAAACATCCTCTTGCACATAAAACCTATTTATGGAAACACAGGTCTGCCCCGTATTACGAAACTTCCCAGCTATAGCTCCCTTAACCGCCAGATCAATATCCGCATCATTAAATACCAAGAATGGCGCATTCCCTCCCAATTCCAAAGATATCCTTTTGATGGTACTCGCAGCCTGCTCCATCAAAGTCCGACCAACTTCCGTTGATCCCGTAAAAGATATTTTTCTTACCAATTGACTTGTCGCCAATTCTTTTCCAATCCCTTTACTATCCTTTGAAGTGATCACATTAAACACACCTTTTGGAAATCCTGCCATATCCGCCAGCTTAGCCAAAGCAATGGCCGAAAAAGGGGTTTGAGATGCCGGTTTAAGAACCACAGTACATCCTGCCACCAATGCCGGAGCCACTTTCCTCGTAATCATAGCAAGCGGAAAGTTCCAAGGCGTAATGGCGGCCACCACACCAATACCTTGCTTAATGGTCTGAAGCCTGGCATTACCTGCCAAGGAAGGAATAGTTTCCCCATACGCACGTTTCCCTTCCTCAGCAAACCATTCCATAAAAGAATTGGCATAATCCACTTCTGTTTGAGATTCATTGATGGGTTTTCCACTTTCCAAAGTCATAATCTCCGCCATCTCATCCCGATGTTCATTGATCAATTCGAAAAGCCTTCTAACCAACTTCGACCTTTCGCCTACAGGAGTTGTTTTCCAGCTCTTCCAAGCCTTGTCAGCAGATTTAATGAATTTCTGACAGTCTTTCACGGTCAGATCCGGCAAAGAGCCGATGGGTTTTAAAGTGGCTGGATTGATTACTTCAAATGTCTTTTCAGAAGAAATAAAAGAACCGTTATGATAAGCTTTTTCGATAAAAAGTGAATTCTTCATGATGCTGTGATTTCTGAATACTTACTGAAATTTAGGGATTACCCTATATTTTCTGGATTCATTGTATGATTTATGGAACAGTGAAGGTAAAGTTTTGTTTCGAGCAGTATGTTGCAAAAAAGTAATATTATAAATCATGTACAAAAGAATTTAGGCTAACTTTTTTTATAGTTCGCTTCGGTGTTAAACCATACTGAAAGTATACCTAAAGTATATAAAATGTATGCTTTACCTACTTTTCGCCTACTTTAACCCTGCTTTAAACCTAATTAAACCACGATTCTAACCCAAATTCAAACATATTTTGAAGTCATAGGTTAGAAACAACCTCGAGAAAATGGATAATAAACGTTTTTAGATTATTAGATATTAGACATTAGATATTAGACTTCTGTAAGGCGCCCAAGGTCTATCATCTAAAATCTATCATCTATCATCTAATTTTTTTTGATATATGGATTAAAAAAATTAAGTTTAGATATCCAATTGTTAATTGCTGCTCATCTGTTTTTATAATCGGAGACTAACTAGGTAAAACCATTAACTTTTTATGAAAAAAATAACAATTTTTATTTTATGGTTTGTTTTATTTGGGTGCTCGTTGATGATAATTGCAGCGGCACAAGAAAATAAAGTTTTTCACATAAATCGTGACTCTTCAATTCAGCTTCGCATCGATCCTAATAATTTAACTTCAGATTTTGAATCAGAGGTATTTGATTCCACTAAACTAGTTTATTTAGAAACCATTCCAGAATCTGAATTTAGAGATGTGGATAATTTATTTATTACAGAAGACGAATATGTGATATTTGAAAAAAGGTCTTCCACCATATTTATATTCAAGAAAAATGGTAAGTATCAAGCTAAAATCGAATTTCTAAAAATTCCCGGAGTAAAAAAATATTTATCTTATCCTTGGTATTTCAATGAAAATGATAAAAGCATAAACTTTTTCAATAATGAAACTGAATTAATTTATTTGTTTGATTTAGAAGGTGAACAACTTAAAGTTGTACCAGAAAAAGATGTTTTTATTGATCAAAGAAAAATGGTTAATAGAATATCTCTAGATTTAAAGTATAGGTCAAATATTCAAGAAGAATTTTATGACTTATTTATTGTAAGAAAAAATCTAGATTCAATTGATTCATTGAAATTTATTAACCGGAATAAGGTTTTTATAAAGCGCAATGATATCTTAAGGAAGGGTAAGCATTTTTTGAATAATAGGCTCGATAGGAGTCTTTTTATAAGAGAATTCGATCTTAGTATTTATGAAATTGATTCAAATGCAAATTTTCATCAAAGATTTGAAATTATTTTGCCTTTAGAATTTAGCCTACCAAATGATTTTTTATACAATAAAATTTATGATGGTAAGAGAATTAATTTTATGGTTAAAAACATGAATCTAATCTATGCATTAGATTATGTTTATTCCTATCAAAATTTGTGGGTCATGCGATTCAGTTCAAAACAGGCTATTTTATATAATTCCAATAGTAAGGTTTTAACCGATTTAAATTCAATTGAAGCAAAAGATATACAAAAGTCTGGAGCTTATAACCAAATTTTAGGAATGGATAAAAACATTGTTTATACATCAATTAACTTTGATTATTTATCGATGTTGAAACAACAAAGGAAAGATTTGGAAAAATATACTGAATTATCTCAGAAAGAACCTAAAAATATGTTATACCAAAAACAAAGACAATTTTATGAGAAAGTAGTAGTGAAGGAAATGACAGATGATTTGAAGAAAATTAGCGAAATGAAATTTCATAATCCCATTTTAAGGCTCTCTTATTTAAAAATGAATTAGTCGTTCCAAAAGGATATTGTCCTATGAGAAATAGCTTTCTTCTGATTTGTTTCCTATGCTGTTTAAGCAAGTTTAGCTTCGGGCAAGAACCAAGATCAATTAATTACAAATTACAGGCTTTGGTAATTGATAAAAATACAAACGAAGGGATACTTTCCGCTTCCGTTGTATTATACGATGCATCAGGAGAAGAGTTGTTAAAATATGGACTAACCAATGGCAAAGGCTTAATTATATTTGAAAATCTACCTAAAATCAAAGAGGCGACACTTTTAAAAATCACCCATGGAAGTTATGAACCAATTGAAATAAAATTCCAGAGTCCAGATGTTCCGAATGTATTGGACTTAGGAAATATTAAAATGAAAGAGCGGATTAGAGAGATTGAGGAGATTGCCATAAACCTTCCCCCTGTTTTTATGAAGAATGATACCTTGATCATTAATCCTGCTGGCTTCAAATTAAAAGAAAATTCAGTGGTTGAAGACCTGTTGAAAAAGGTTCCTGGCATTGTGGTCTGGGCAGATGGGGAAGTGACTGTTAATGGAAAATCAATTAAAAATGTGCTCGTTGATGGAAAGCCCTTTTTAGGAGGGGAAACCATTGTAGCTACTAGAAATTTGCCAAATTCTGCTGTTAAAAATGTGAAAGTTTATGAAAAAAGAAGTTTGAATTCGGACGAAGAGGGCCCACTCGAAATGGATATCTTGCTAAAAAAGGGAACAGGAATATTTGGTAATATCGGATTTAGTTATGGGTATAATGATAGGAGGGAAGGAAGTTTGACGTTAAATTACTTTAATAGAAAACAACAATTTAGCTTGGTTGCAGGGTTGAATAATTTAAATAAAGAAGCCAACACTGTTGCAGAATTTTTGAAGGCAAATATCTATATGGCCGGAGGCAATGATCAAACCTCCTTTATGAATGCCGTATCCCAAGTA
>NZ_JAYLLN010000062.1:0-10295 GCF_037126265.1 Sphingobacterium tenebrionis | reverse complement strand
GCAGAAGGAAAAGTACCTAAACAGGTTGGCACTGGAGTTCGATATGAAATTAGATAAGATACATTGACCTGATTAACAATAGGTTATACAACATGTCATTGGTAGCGTAGTTTGCTTGTCATCCTGAGCGTAGTCGAAGGATCTGTTCGTATCCTTTTATCCATACGTACAGATGTTTCGACTACGCTCAACATGACATGCTACGCTCAACATAACAACCTATGCTCAACATGACAAGCTAAGCTCAACATCACAACCTATGCCCAACATGACATGCTGCACCCAACATAATCCAATACCTACTCCCTTCTCAAAGCCTCCAACGGCGATCTATTCAATACCGAAAGGCTATTGATCAACCCCACCAAAACCGTTAAAAAAGTCACCAAAAAGATCAGCAACAAACTAAATCCTATCGGAGGAACAAAACCAGATTCAAAAACAAATACCGCCAATAGATTACTAGCAATCAATGCAATAACAATCCCGGTTATTGCAGCCAACAACCCCAAAAACAAATATTCTGAAATCGTAATCCAATAAATCTGCTTCCGACTAGCCCCTAAGGTCCTCAACAATACATTCTCCCGAATTCGCTGAAATTTACTGATCCTCACTGATGCAATCAACACCACAATACCCGTCAGAATACTAAAACCTCCAATAAATTGGATGATAAAACCTATCTTCTCCAAGATTTCATTCAAGATATCCAGCACCGCATTCATATCCAAAACCGAAACGTTCGGAAACCTGCTTACCACTTTCTGTTGAAAGGCCACCGATTGGGCATCACCTTCCACCTTGGTCATCATCAGGAAAAATTGAGGTGCTTGATCAATAGATCCCTTTGCAAAAACAACCCTAAAATTCGATTGGAACCTATTCCAATCCACTTGTCTGATACTACTCACCTTTGCCGGAATCCTTACCCCCTGCACATTAAATACCATTACATCCCCTACTTTAGCCTTAATATTTCCAGCATAACTCTCATCTAAGGAAACGGAAGCGGTATCCGTTGGGGCTACATGACCTATCCATTTACCTTCCATTACTTTTTCCGAGCGGGAAAGACTATCCCGATAAGTTGCCCTAATTTCTCCTCGAAATGCCCGCCTAGATTGATCAATGGTTGAATCTGCTACCACGTCCTTCAAGGTGATGCCGTTCATACTTTCCAATTGCATGGTTACAATAGGAACATTCTCCATGATATTATAGCCTTCTTCTTTTGCCAACAATACCAAAGAATCCCTTTGGGATGGTTGGATATCGAAAAGGAGCATATTCGCCTGGTTTTCTTCGGCAGACATTTCCACCCGTTTGATCAGCATATCCTGAACAAAAAACAAGGTTGCAATCAATGCCGTACCTAAGCCAATAGAAACTAAGAGAATTACTGTTTGATTATTGGGTCTATACAAGTTGGAAAGCCCTTGTCGCCAAACATAAGGCCATCCTTTTGGAAAAAACTTCCTAATGAGGTAAGTGAATCCTTTGGCAACGCCATATAATAAAGCAAATACGACCGAAATCCCTAAGGTAAAAATGAAAGTCTGCTTCCAATCATCCATTTGCATCCGTGCAAAAATCAAGATAAATCCGATGATCAATAGGTAAATCAGGTATTTCCAAGGATCGTTCTTTGCCTGGCCAGCAGCATCGCTCATGCGCAAAGAGTTCAATGGCGATACTTGTCGTACGGATAATAAGGGCAATAAAGCAAATAATACCGCGATAACCAGTCCTAAGAGTACGCCTTGAAGAATAGCCGACCAAGACACTTGTGTGGAAAGTGCAACTGGAAGCACATCCTGAAGTACCAATGGAATCAGGTATTGAACTAGCGCACCTAAAATGGCTCCGATAAAACCTCCGATCAATCCAATACCTGCAAACTGAATCAAAAAAATAAAGAATGCTTGCTTCGCTTTGGCGCCCATGCATCGTAGGATGGCCACGGAAACCAGCTTTTCTCGAACATAGATCTGCACAGAACTGGATACTCCAATACAACCTAATAACAAAGCGACAAAGCCAACCAGTTCCATAAAGTTTGCCATATCGGCAAAGGATCGGCCTGTATTTTCCTTGGTACTCTGAACCGTTGATCCCCTTAATTGCAATAAGGTCAATTTATCTTTCCATTCTTCCAGTTTTTTATCCGTTTCAAAGGATTTTGGAAGCTTAAAATAATAATGGTACTCGATCCGGCTCCCAAGCTGTTGTAATCCAGACTCCGCCAATTGATCCAACGGAACAAAAACACTCGGCGCCATACTTCCTGCAATAGCGGTCTGTCCAGGTTGCGACAGTAAACTACCCAGTACAGGATATTTCGATTTTCCCAACTGCACCGTATCCCCGACTGCTGCCTGGAATTGGATCATCACCGCATTTTCTATAAAAACACCGTTTTCACTTCCAAACGATGAATAGGCTTTGGAAGGTTTGGTGAGTATTTCTCCATAAAAAGGAAACTTCCCATCAATCGCACGTACCTGAACAAACCTCGACCCACCAACCTTCGGAAACTGGATCATGGTCATAAAACGTTCTTCCTTGGCGTATCCATCGCTCAACGCTTGTAGGGAATCGATGAACTTCATCGCCTCATCCGTTGGCTTTCTTCTACTTTCCAATTCCAGATCGGCACCAATTAATTGAGCTGCTTGGTCATCAATGTCCATCTTCAGGTTTTCATTGAAGGAATTCATGGCCACTAGCGAGGCTATGCCTAAAATAATGGATGAAATAAATAAGAATAATCGGCTTCGGTTCTTGCGACTATCCCGCCAGGCCATTAAAAAGATCCACCGCCAATTCATGCAATCTTCCCTCCTTTAATCGGAATGATTTGTTGTGTCTTTGCGGCCAGATCCAGATCGTGGGTTACTATGATTAAGGTAGTTCCTGATTCCCGATTCAGTTCAAAGAGCATTTCTTCAATACTTTGACTGGTTTCGGCATCTAAATTACCTGTTGGTTCATCGGCAAATAAAATCTTGGGTTTGTTAGCGAATGCTCGGGCAATGGAAACCCGCTGTTGTTCGCCTCCTGATAACTGGGAAGGATAATGATCGGCACGATGACCTAATCCTACCCGTTGAAGAAGTGCTAGTGCATCGCGCTCATTGGGCTTTAAACCCCTTAATTCCAAAGGCACCAGCACATTTTCCAATGCAGTCAATGTAGGCAGAAGTTGGAAGTTCTGAAACACAAATCCTACATGTTCATTCCTTACAGCAGCCAATTGATCTTCATTCAGACCCGTCAATTGAATTCCATTGAGGGTTATAGTGCCTTCACTGGGTTGGTCCAATCCGGCACATAGTCCTAGTAAGGTGGTCTTACCACTTCCTGAAGGACCGACGATGGATACCGTTGAACCTTCTTCAATTTCAAAACTGACATCTTTTAGCACTGGGATTTCGGATGTACCTAACACAAAATGTTTAGACACCTGGTTTATCTGTAGAATCTTTGTTGACATATTTAATAAAAATAAAGCATTTTTTAAATAAATTAGAAGAATGAAAAAGTTCCCGATCACATTTACCATTTGTTTGACATTCATATTATTTATAGCCTGTGGAAATCCTCAAAAAAAGGATACAACGATAGTTTCTTCTGATTCTGTAAGCCAAGTAGATAGTGTTCAAGATAGTGTAAAAACCATTGTATTTTTTGGGAATAGCCTAACGGCGGGCTATGGATTGGAAAGTACCGACCTGGCATTTCCAAACTTGATTCAAAAGAAGATTGATTCCTTGGGATTAGGATATAGGGCAGTGAATGCAGGATTGAGTGGTGAAACAAGTGCGGGAGGAAAAGATAGGATTGATTGGTTGTTGAAAGAACCTATTGACGTTTTTGTGTTGGAATTGGGTGCTAATGATGGTTTGAGGGGTATTCCGCCGGAAAGTACCTATAAAAATTTAGGGGAGATTGTGGATAAGGTTCGAAAAGTGAATCCTGATTGTAAGTTTATATTAGCGGGGATGATGGTCCCTCCGAGTATGGGTGATACTTATTTTGAGGAGTTTAAGGGGATTTTTCCGAAGTTGGCGAAGGAGAAGGATATGACGCTGGTTCCATTTTTATTGGAAGGAGTAGCTGGTATACAAAAGTTGAATCAGAAGGATGCCATTCATCCAACTGCTGAAGGGCAGTTTATTTTAGCGGATAATGTCTGGGCGCATTTAAAGGATTTGTTGTAAATATCGTCATTGCGAAAGGTTTTCCGTCATTGCGAAAGGTTTTCCGTCATTGCGGGAAGTTTTATCCGTCATTGCGAGGAGGAACGACGAAGCAATCTTCAAACCGTGTCATCCTGAGCTGCGTCGAAGGATCTGTACCTTGGCCAACATGTAGATGCTTCGACTTCGCTCAGCATGACATGCGGAAAGATTGCTTCGTTCCTCGCAATGACGGAGGTCCTCGCAATGACGGAGGTCCTCACAAAAAATCTATTTTATATTAACCTTAGTAACTTCCCCCTTGATATCCACATTTGGGAACTCCTTATCAAAATCAATAGCCACATCCGCAGAATCCACCGTTCCATTTCCATCTGAATCCCAATCTAAATCCACATAATACTTAATCACATCCGATTCTTTCACCGCTGGCTGAATCATCGCCTTATGATTATTAGGCAAATGGAAATTTACAGTAAATGGAAAAGTGCTTGCTTCAAATGTAGTTGAGGTGATTTCCGTTGCTGCCGCATCCGCCAAATGTTCTGGAATAGCATAAAGTGTTGCCTTTCCTTGATTATTCTTAATCTCATTTTTGCTTGTCCCAACAAATTCTACCTTAACGAAATTAGAATCTGCTGTCACTTGACCATCTGCTGAACTGGTATCTTCTGTGTTTTTCTTTTGATTAACACAACTGGCTAATGCACCTACTGCCAAAGCTCCAAAAATCATTAGTTTTTTCATAAAATACTTTGTTTTAATATTTAAACTTAAAAATATATAAATTATTATATTATGTATTAAAATATTTAATTAAATAATATTTGTTTAATATCTGTCCTAGCTTTTCACACATCTACCTATATTTGCAGCATAATTTTCAAGGCATGTCTCTATTACAACTCCCTAATATTAAGGAAATAAATTTAAAAAACGAGATACTAGCAGGGTTAACAGTGGCGATGACCATGATACCTGAATCTTTATCTTTCGCCATTTTAGCAGGCTTGTCTCCTATTACCGGTTTATATGCAGCATTCCTTATGGGTTTGATCACAGCTGTTTTAGGGGGCAGACCAGGGATGGTCTCCGGGGGAGCTGGAGCTACGGTCATCGTATTAATTGCTCTTGCAGCAACTCATGGTGTGAAATACTTATTTGCCGCAGTGGCTTTGGCTGGAGTCTTTCAAATCCTGGTCGGAGCTTTTCGCCTGGGAAAATTTGTGCGTTTAATCCCTCAACCCGTTATGTTTGGATTCCTGAACGGATTAGCTGTGGTCATCTTTATGGCCCAGATTGCCCAATTCAAAACACCAGTTAATGGTGTTATGGAATGGATGGCTGGCGCTCAACTATGGACCATGTTGGGACTTACAGGGTTAACCGTTTTGTTGGTATTATTGATCCCTAAGGTTACTAAAGCTATTCCGGCCTCATTGATCGCCATATTATTGATCTTTGGTTTGGTGCAATTAACAGGGATTGATACCAAGATTGTGATGGATATTGCTTCAGTTTCCGGATCCTTTCCTAGCTTTCATATTCCAAATGTGCCTTTTACCCTGGAAACATTGGAAATAATTTTCCCATATGCGTTGGTGATGGCAGCAGTTGGATTAATCGAGTCTTTATTGACATTAAGCATGGTCGATGAATTGACCAACAGTAAAGGTAGTTCGAATAAAGAATCGATCGCCCAAGGTACGGCCAATATAGTAAATGGCTTTTTTGCCGGAATGGGTGGTTGTGCTATGGTTGCCCAGACATTAGTGAATATATCTGCTGGTGCAAGAACGAAAATATCGGCAATTATTGGCGCATTGACCATCTTATTCGTGATTTTGGTGGGTGCTCCATTTATCGAAAGAATCCCAATGGCAGCATTGGTAGGTGTCATGATGATGGTGGCTATAACCACTTTCAAATGGGGATTTCTCAGGATGATCACTAAAATGCCAAAATCGGATATTTTTGTTGGGCTTTTGGTAGCTGCTATCACCGTCATTCTCCATAACCTGGCCTTAGCCGTATTTGTAGGCGTTATTATTTCTGCCTTAGTGTTTGCATGGGATAGTGCGGTTAGGATCAGGGCAAGAAAAACAACCGATGAATTTGGTAATAAGATTTATGAAATATATGGCCCCTTATTTTTTGGATCCACCAGCCATTTCCTAGATAAATTTCATTTGGAAGAAGATCCAGAACGGATCATTATAGATTTTAAAGAATCAAGAGTGGTGGATATGTCAGCGATCGATGCCTTGAACAAACTGACCAACAAATATGTCTTACAAGGAAAAACCGTGATATTAAGACATTTAAGTGAGGATTCTATTAAATTATTGGAAAATGCCAAGGGGATTATCGAGGTTAATATCCAAGAAGATCCAACCTACAAGGTCATGCCGGAGAAATAAAAGAAATCACTTAAATGCCTAAGATGATATTAATAAAACGCTAAATCTTATTTGAATTTAAATCAAGCGATTATCCGAAATGTCCGTTGATATAATTGGCGGTCATTTCATTAACAGGATTCCTAAATAGCTGAGCGGTAGGACCTTCTTCCTTAACCTCACCCAAATACATAAATACGGTTTTATCTGCAATACGTTGTGCCTGTTGCATATTGTGTGTCACAATAACAATCGTATATTTCTCTTTTAAATGGGTAATCAGATCTTCGATCTTTAAGGTGCTCACCGGATCCAGTGCAGAACAAGGTTCATCCATCAAAATAACCTCTGGACGTAAAGCCACGGCCCTCGCAATACAAAGGCGTTGCTGCTGACCACCGGATAATCTTGTGGCAGGCATCTTCAGATCGTTCTTTACCTCTTCCCATAAGAATGCTTCCCTTAATGCCTTTTCGATCACTGCTTTATCATGCGGAAGGTTATTGATCTTCAAGCCATAGGCAATATTCTCATAGATACTTTTAGGAAAAGGATTTGCTTTTTGAAACACCATTCCGATACGCTTTCTAATCTCCGTTACAGGTACTGTTTTCGAGTAAAGGTCCAATTCTTCCAATTGAAGCCTGCCATCAATTTTTGCATCAGGGGAAAGATCATGCATTCTATTAAAGGAACGCAATAAGGTACTTTTTCCACAACCGGAAGGCCCGATCAATGCGGTAATCTGATTTTCTGCAAAATTCACATTGATGTTGTTCAATACTTGTTTAGCACCAAAGCTGATATTTAGATTCTCTGCGAATAATTTAGTTTTCATTTTTTCTGTACTTGTAACGAATGTAAAATGCGGTTAGGTTCAAAAGAAAAACCACAATGATTAATACCAAGGCTGTACCATAAGCAATCGGACGAACCTCTTCGATAGACTGATGTTGGGTAGACAACATGTATAAATGGTAAGGCAATGCCATAAATTCCTGATTGATGAAACCGGAGGTTCCATTGATATAAAAAGCTGCACCTGTAAAAAGGATGGGTGCGGTCTCTCCTGCTGCCCTGGATAAGGTCAATACAACCCCTGTAAGGATCCCCGACATGGCCGAAGGAAGAACGACATCTTTTATAGTCTCAAATTTAGTGGCACCAACGGCCAATGCTGCTTCACGTGTACTGTTCGGGATACGCATCAATGCTTCTTCCGTTGTCGTGATGATATAGGGTAAGGATAATAATCCCAACGTAAGACCTGCTGCAACCAAAGAAGTACCGAATTGTAAAGCCTGAACAAATAAAGCCAAACCGAATAAACCATAAATAATGGAAGGCACTCCCGATAAGTTACGGATGGATGCTCTAATGGTACGGGTCAACCAATTATCTTCCGCATACTCATGGAGATAAATGGCACAACAGACCCCAAAAGGAATGGCAAAGATAGAGGTGATCAAGGTCAGCAAAACCGTACCGATGATCGGAGTTATTATTCCACCTTTGGTCATACCTTCCGATGGAACCTGCGTCACGAAATCCCAGGAAAGGACGCTAGACCCTTTGGAAATGATTTCCCAAAGTACAACAACCAAAAAGAAACATACCAATAAGGTACTGATCAATAAAGTACCCCATTCAATGATACTGGAAAATCTAAAAGTCTTACTGCGCATGGTACTTTCTGAAACGGTTAATAAAATATTCTCCCAATAGATTCGCGCCCAAGGTCATGATGAATAATACCGTGGCAATGGCGTATAGTGCGAAATAATGGGTAGTTTGATAAGGCACCTCTCCCATCTCAATGGCAATGGTTGCCGTCATTGTTTTTACGGAATCGAACATGCTGCTCGGTAAAATGGAGGCATTTCCGGTAGCCATCAATACCGTCATGGTTTCACCTATGGCACGTCCAACGCCCAACATCACCGCAGCAATAATACCTGGGGCAGCTGCTGGAATAACCACATTCAATAAAGTTTGCCATTTGGTAGCTCCAACCCCATAACTTGCTTCTTTATATGTTTTTGGCACGGCGTGTATTGCATCTTCTGCTACGGTAATAATGGTTGGAAGTGCCATTACTGCCAACAGGATAGCACCATTCAACGCATTCAATCCGTTGGAAAGATCGGCTAAACTGGCGATTCCTGGGCTTACCACCACAATACCCAAGAATCCGATTACAACCGATGGTATGGCGGCCAACATTTCAATGGTCGGTTTAAGAATATTCTTCAATCTTGGACTGGCGTATTCCGCAATAAAAGCGGCTGTACCAATACCTAGAGGTATGGCGATGATCATGGCGCCAAACGTAACGATGGTGGTGCTGATGATCAAAGGTAACATACCGTATTTTGGCACTTTCCCAGTTGGATTCCATTCCATACCGGTGATAAAATCCAAAGGTTTTACATCCAGGAAGAAGGAAAAGGAATTATAGATCAACATGGCAAGGATTCCGCCTAAAAGCGCCAATACCAAAAATCCTGTTGCTTTAAAAATGTATTTAAAAACAACATCTAGCGAAAGTCTAGCCTTATATTTCATTTTTTTGATTTTCTAGGATATAATAACCATGGTCTGAAATCAACTGTCGTCCAGATTCACTACGTTCGAAATTGATGAACGGACGGACTTTCTCCCAGGAATCAGCGAGGATAAATTGATATAATGGTCTTTGGAAAAAATACGTACCGGCATTGATGGCGCTCTGATCTAAAGGCGAGATGGCACCCAACTCCTCTTTATCTTTGATTTTCAGAATCTTAACACCTTGACTAGCGGAAGGATCATGGGCAACATATCCGGCACCAACATATCCAATCCCCGTTTTGTCAGCTTTAACACCTTCCAAAATCTGGGCATTCCCCGTCATTTCTTTGGCAGCATTGGTGAACTCAATCTTCAATTTTTTCTTGACGAAGGAGTGGGTACCAGAACTGCTCTGTCTACCGTAAATATTGATGGGATATTTGAATTCTGTTATTTCAGACCAATTTTTAATCTCACCTGAAAGAATTTTTGATAAGGTTTCTGTGTCGATTTCATCCAAAGGCAGGTCTTTATGGACTACAAAAGCAGTGGCATCCTCTGCGAATACGACTGTTTTGATCGCAATGTTCAAATCTTTGAACTGTTGCTTTTCTTCCTCCGATAAGGGGCGAGAAGAATTGGCAATGTCAGCTTGGCCATTCATCAAGGATGTAATCCCTAATCCTGAACCACCACCGGAAATCGCTATGCTAAAAGTTGGATCTAGTTTGGTAAAGTTCTCAGCAAGATTAACAGCTAGGTTAACCTCCGTATCCGATCCTTTCATTTTGATGGAGTTCGTGTTGTTACTACAGCTAGTTAAACTTAAAACTCCTAAGAGGCAAATTATTGTCCCCTCTATTAAAGACCTTTTTTTCATCCCCACAAAATTGACAAATCAATATTAACACAATGTTAAGGGATTATTAACGTATCCTTGTGTGTTTGGATTTATGTTAGAGGAATGTAAAAAAGTTATTAATAGAATATTAATAAGGGTCATTGGGAAGGGCAGCGTCAATGGGAGAAATTACGTCATCGTAAGTTTGTAGGGAAGTTATAGGAATTAAAGAAACAGAATATAATTTTGTATTTCATTTAGGATACAGCGAGAGAGGGAGTAAGATTTTTAATCGTCATTGGT
>NZ_JAYLLN010000061.1:0-10810 GCF_037126265.1 Sphingobacterium tenebrionis | reverse complement strand
TTTTTTGGTTGCACCTTAAGATACAAAATCTTGAGGACAAAAAACAGAAAAACCCCGCCATTTTTTAATGACGGGGTTCTCTTTTAAGAGACCTTTTTAGACAGCCTCTTTTTCCTTAATAATCTAAAAATTAGTGCGTGTCGATTAATGAACTTCGATCGTCGTACCTTCCGATTTTTCTTCCGTTGGAGGAGTTACCGGTACTTCTGGGTTTTCTTCTGTTTCTGCTGCTTTATCGGTACGTTCAACAGTAATCTTACATTCTGTTAATAAGGCCGCAATAGCGCCTACAGCTGCGAAGATAGGTGCTAAAACCACACCTATGACACCCAAGGTAACTGGGAAATTCATGATCTCTTTACCGTTTTTATCGGTAATCGTGATTTTTGTAACATTGCCTTCTGCAATTAATTCTTTGATTCTTTTTAATAAGTTCTCGCCTGTTACGGTGAATGTTTCTTTAATTGACATAACTTTATCGTTTTTATTGTTTAATCTATTTGCTTTCGCTTTTAATTTATATCCAAAAGTACTTGAAGTTAAACAAAACCAAGCAGATAAATAGGTCAATCCACGTCATTTTTCGGTAATTGACTATAATTTATCGGTGAATATACTTTTCGTAACTTAGGTTACCGAACGGGGAGGAGGAAGTAGCTACCTTTGCGTAAAATATTTTAAAACTATGGAATTACTAATGGGGCCTTGGCCTTGGTATGTCGGAGGAGCGATCGTGGCTTTGGTCATGGTAGCCCTCGTTTTTTTAGGGAAGAGCTTCGGATTCTCTTCCAATTTTCGAAATATCTGTTCCATGATTGGCGCAGGAAAAAGTTGTAGCTTTTTTGATTTCAATTGGAAATCACAACAATGGAACCTGCTGTTCTTAGTCGGTGCGGTGCTTGGCGGGTTTCTATCCGCACATTATCTATCCAATGATCAGATTCCAGCCATTTCAGATACTACCGTTACGCAATTGAGGGGTATGGGCTTTGAAAGCGCAGGTACGGCCTATGCGCCAACTGAAATCTTTGGGGATTTATCGGTTAAGAACATCATTTTATTAGCAATAGGTGGTTTGTTGATCGGTTTTGGAACCCGCTATGCCGGTGGTTGTACTTCGGGACATGCCATTTCCGGATTAAGCGACCTGCAATGGCCTTCTTTGGTTGCCGTGATGGGTTTCTTCATTGGCGGTTTGATCATGGTTCATGTTTTATTCCCTTTTATTTTTTAAGCGATGAGAAAATTGATATATATATTATTAGGTGTGGTATTTGGTATGGCGATGTATAAAGCCGAAGCTGCATCTTGGTTTAGAATCTATGAAATGTTCAATTTCCAATCCTTCCACATGTATGGTTTTATAGGTACTGCGCTGATAATTGGTGTAATTGCCTTTCAGATCATCAAAAGGAATCAAAAGAAAGATGTGGATGGAAATGCCATCGTGATTCCTCCGAAAGCTAAATCCATCCCCAGATACCTGATCGGTGGTATCTTATTCGGATTGGGGTGGGCATTGGTTGGTGCATGTCCGGGACCCATATTTGTTTTGATCGGTGCAGGTGTATATCCGATGATCATTGTCGCTGTCTTTGCTGTATTGGGAACCTATATTTATGGAATGGTGAAAGATAAATTACCTCATTAATATTTTGTCTGTAACATAAGTAACTAAGAATCTTCCCAATTCAAATTAAATTTGTATAATTAAAAATAATTAAGGAGAGTTTATGTTTTTTCAACAAGTATATGACAAGACCCTTGCACAAGCAAGTTATTTTATTGGATGCCAAGCAAAGAATGAAGCCATTGTAATTGATGCCCAACGGGATGTGGATGTTTATCTGGAGATTGCCAAACAGAACAACATGAAAATCACCCATATAGCTGAAACCCATATACATGCTGATTTTTTGGCCGGATCTCGCGAATTGGCTGCAGCAACCGGCGCTCAATTATACCTTTCTGATGAAGGTGGAGAAAATTGGCAATATGAATTTCCGCATGTAGGATTGAAAGAGGGTGATAAAATCACGGTAGGAAATCTTTCCTTGACAGTGATGCATACACCCGGCCACACGCCAGAAAGCATCAGCTTTATATTACGTGATCATCCGGCTTCTGATGAGCCTGTCATGATTTTCACAGGTGACTTTGTGTTTGTCGGTGACATCGGTAGACCTGACTTGTTGGAAGAGGCTGCAGGCTTGGTTGGAACCAAAGAAATCGGGGCGGAGCAGATGTTCAACTCCTTAAAACGCTTTGCAGAATTACCGGATTATGTTCAGGTATGGCCAGGCCACGGGGCAGGATCTGCCTGTGGAAAAGCCTTGGGTTCCGTACCGAGTAGCACGGTGGGTTATGAAAAACTACGTAATTGGGCTTTTCAATATGGAGATGACTATGAAGGCTTCAAGAATTACCTGTTGAGTGATCAGCCAGAAGCACCTTATTACTTCGCCATGATGAAAAAATTAAATAAGGTGAATAGGCCACTCTTGGTGGAAGTACCGGAACATCCTACCGTATCCCTAGAGGAAGCGCAGCAGCATCAACCGGTTACCCTGATTGATACCCGACATAAAAATGAATTTGCTAAAGGACATATCAAAGGGGCAATAAACATCCAAAACAATAAAGCATTAGCAAATTGGGCAGGCTGGATGATCGGCTATGATGAAAATCTGGTCATCATTGCAGATGAAGGCGCGCAGGAAGAAATTACACGGAAACTGATGCGAATTGGTTTGGATAATATCAAGGCATTTGTAACCGATCTAGCTGGCGAAGAATTAGTGCCAACTAAGCTGTTGGAGGCCGATGAAGTAGAATCCAAGAAAGATCAGGAAGATACTGTACTGCTGGATGTTCGGAGTAGATCAGAATTCAAGAATGCACATATTCCAGGAGCAGAGCATCGTTTTATCGGAAGCTTAAGAAAACAATTGCCAAACGACCTGAAGGATAAGGATATCATTATTCAATGCCAGTCAGGTGATCGAGCAACTATTGCATACTCCTATTTGGAGAAAAATGGGTTTGAAAACCTTTATAATTACGCCGGAAGTTTCCTGGATTGGAAAGCTAAAGGTAAAACAACGACCCCAGCATAGCATTTGATGAACATCATTGAAAATGCCTATAGCGGAATTTTAGAGCCCGCCTTAATCGAAGAGATTGAGGCGGTTGCTTTGATTAAAGAGTTTGATGCAGGGGATATTATTGTCGATATCGGTCAATATATCCGGTCTATGCCCTTATTGTTGTCTGGCGCTATAAAAATTGTGCGCGAGGATGAAGAAAGGGGTGAAGTACTTTTGTATTACCTGGCACAAGGGGAAACCTGTACCATGTCCATTGCCTGCTGCATGGGAAATAAAAAAAGTGAAATCCGTGCACAGGCAGAAATGCCTACCACGGTAGCCATGATCCCCAACCATTTTCTCAACGATTGGATGGTCAAATATAATTCCTGGCGAAATTTTATCCTCAACAGCTATTCTTCTCGAATGAATGAAATGTTGGGTGCCATAGATAATTTGGCATTTTCCAATATGGAAGAACGCATATTGAACTACCTCAAAGAAAAGGTGAAGCTTACGAATGATCGGATCTTGACTTTAACCCATCAGGAGATGGCTTCAGATCTGAACAGCTCTAGGGTTGTAATTTCTCGGATCCTTAAAAAACTGGAGCATGAGGATAAAATTGTTCTTTTACGAAACGAAATCAGGGTATTGATTTAATTCTTATCTTTGTCATATGCTGGAAACATTAAACAAGTCAACATTACAGATCGGAATGCTAGCCAAGGTGCTGGGCATTTTTCTGGTCTTCGTATTGACGTCTTGTCCGTTGAAGGCTTCCATCAAACAAAGTTTCGGCCAAGAGCAGAGCATCGAAAACCGAAACAATAAATCGCTTCGATTTGAAAATTTGATGGAGCAGACCACACTGGAATGTAGTTCTTCCACAGAACTCTTCAATGGATCGAAGATGCATCATGCGGAGGTTCAATTCCAACCAGCTTTAATCGCGTTAGGATTGGTATTCCTTTTCGCTTATTTCATGAACCCTCGTGAAAAAGTGGAATATGCATGGGATACAACCAAACTGAACCTCAACCCTTCCTTAATTCAACTCAATAGATTGAATATTTAGGCCTCTTTGCTTTAGGATAATTTTATCCTAATCCCCCCATTTATTATATCATTCTTTTACCATTTTATTTAAATACAACTATGTTTTTAAAGAAGAAAAACATGTTGCTGTTGTTTTTTCTATGGATTGCAAATGCTGCCTCTGCGCAGGATCTGCAAGCGATCTGGGAGAGCACCAAGCAATATTATAAAGGATTTGAGGAGAAAAAGCAAGGAATCTTATTGGCAAAGCAGGATAGTCTAGCCCGCTTGCTACTTTATAAACCTCAGGTCCAAATACAATTCCAACAAGGCCTCAGTACTGCTGAAGGTGGTACGGGTGCTTTTATACCTTTGGCGGGTATTGTCAATGTAAATGCCAGTGATGCTATTCAAGGTGATAAGCATCTTTTCAATCATTATTTATCCGGTATCATGACCTGGGATTTTCTTCGTTTTGGGAAACGGGATCTAGATAAACAGATTGGTCATGCCCAAGTTCGTCAATCCGTATTGAAGGAATCACTATTTGAACTTCAGCTCCAAGAGCAGTTGATCGCTCGATTTATGAACCTCCAGTATTTAGAGGTTATGGTGACATGGTATACACAACAGCTAAAACACTATCGCCTGATGTTGTCCATTAGCCGAAACCTGGCGGAAGCTGGGATAAAACCTGCTGCGGATTCGCTGATCGCTAAATCTGCTTTACATCAGATGGAAAGCAATCTCACCCTGCTTCAAGGAAGAAAGGAGGGCGCAAAATTCTTATTGAAAGAGTTTATTGGGCAAGAGGTGGATTGGACCAATGATCGAAATGGGAGAAAATTCATGATGGTTGTCAATCGGGTACCTCAAGATTCGCTTATCCATCCGGAAATCAACATGGAATTAGCGGCCTTGAACCGATTAGCGTTAGTTCAGCAACGGCATGAAAAGGAAAAATTACCCAGGTTCTTATTGCTCGGTGGTTTATCGAACCGTAGTTCCTCGATGAATTCGGCCGGGGAAATACGTGCGAATTATGGGCAATTGTACGATCGGTTTTCCAATAATTATTTTCTTGGTGTAGGAGTTACCTGGAACTTTCAGCAGTTTCTAAAAGGGGCTTCTGATAAAAAATATGCGCAAATAAAGTATCAGGAAAAAAGCTATGCCACAGTATTATTGAAAGCCAAACAGGAGGCCGTTTCAGCTGATTTGGAAGCGCAGGTACTTGCTGCAGAAACCAGTATGAACCTTGCGAGAAAAAGTATGCAAGATGCGGAAAAAGCACAGGAGATGTACCGCACGCGCTATGAGGGCGGGCTTATCAATCTGACGGAATTGTTGCAAGTTCAGGACATGCTATTGCAAACCTCACTCAAAGAAGTGAATGCCTATCGGGATTATTGGAAACTACTTATTTCATGGAGTTATCAACGAGCTGATTTCAGCTTATTTTTTAATCATTTCAACGGATAGGATATGAATTTAATACGATTAGGCCTACGAAAACCAGTAGCTGTGATCATGTTCGTACTTGCAGTTGTCTACTTTTCATGGCCAGTAATAAAAAAATTAAAAGTGGATATCTTTCCAGAGATTGAATCGCCGGCCATGTACATTGCCATGCCTTATGGGGGGCTATCTCCAGCTTATATGGATGGGTTTATGGCCAATGAATTTCAGAAGGTGCTACTTTTTGTGAACGGAGTCAAGGAGTTGGATTTTAAAAGTGTGCAAGGACTTACCCTTATGAAGCTGACTTTCTATCCAGGAACCGATATGTCTCAGGCATCTGCAGAGATCAGTATGCAGGTTTCAAGGGCGATGGGCTTTCTTCCTGCGGGTGCAGTACCGCCGATGGTCGTTCGCTTTGATGCCAGTTCGCTACCCGTTGGTCAATTGGTCTTTGATTCCGATCAACATTCGGTAACAGAACTGCAAACCATGGCGATCACGAAGGTCCGACCCATGTTTGTCAATATTCCCGGGATTACAGCTCCGGCACCTTTTGGCGGGAACATGCGCAGTTTGGTGGTCAATATTGACCCTCAACAGATGAAAGCGGCAGGATTAAGTCCGGAGGAAATCACCTTGGCGATCACCAAGAATTCCATTCCATCTCCTGCGGGCAATGTTCGGATCGGTGATAAAAACCTGATGGCGCCGATGAACAGTATTTCTTCGGGGATTTCGGAGTTTCTGGAAACTCCCATTAAAAAGCTAGCCGGAAGGACCATTTTTGTGGGCGATGTTGCCACGGTTATGGATGCTGCCGATCAGACAGTAGGCTATGCGGTTATCAATGGCAAACGATCGGTCTATCTCCCGATCATTAAAAAGCCGGATGCCTCTACCTTAGATGCGGTGGAAAACCTCAAGAATGCCTTGCCCATGCTGGAAAATCTACTTCCCGATGGCGTCAAGATAAATTATGCCTTCGATCAATCGATCTACATTGAAAGATCTTTGTCCAATTTGATTTTCGAAGGGGTGCTTGGCGCATTGTTAACCGGATTGATGGTGTTTTTGTTCCTTGGTGATTCTCGTGGCTCCTTGATCGTAATCCTGACGATTCCGATCGCTATCCTATCAAGTGTTGTAACGCTCCATTTTTTCGGACAAAGCATTAATATCATGACGCTTTCGGGTTTAGCACTTTCGATCGGTATCCTCGTCGATGAGGCTACCGTGACGATTGAGAATATACACCAGCACCTGGAAATGGGAAAACAGAAGTCAAGAGCGATACTGGATGCCTTGTTGGAAATATCCACCGCGAAATTATTGATTCTGCTCAGTATCCTTGCCGTGCTCACCCCGGCCTTATTGATGGAAGGGATCCCTAGGGATATGTTCATGCCTTTATCCATGGCTGTAGCATTTGCTATGATTGCTTCTTTTATCGCTTCGCAGACTTTTGTGCCCATCATGGCCAATTGGATCATGAAGTTTAAACCTCATAAAAGGAAAAAGAAATCCTTTTTGGAAAAGCTATCAATCCGGTACCAATACCATCTGCGCCGAGGTTTTAAGAACTCAGGCTGGAGGATTGCGGGTTATTTTTCTGTTGCCAGCTTATTATTGGTATTGACGATCAGTATGTTGGGAACCGAGATCATGCCTAAATCTGAAGGGGGTGATTTTCAATTAAGAATTCGGATGCCAAATGGGACCAGATTAGAACGTACCGAAGAAACCGTAAAACAATTGACCCGAAGCATTCAAGAAGCTTTGCCGGCAAACAGCCTGAAAATCAGTTCCGCTTTCATTGGGATGCACCCTTCTGCAAATCCTATCAATCCTATCTTCCTATTTACCAATAGTACGGGCGAAGCGGTGCTGCAGCTTTCCATGGATAAAAAGAAATTGGAAATGGGTACCGATGAGTTTAAAGAATTTGTGCGGAACCATTTGAAAGAGCGCTATCCAGCAGTCAATTTTAATTTTGAACCCATTGAATTGATGGAAAAAATCATTAGCCAAGGGTCGATGAGTCCAGTTGAGGTCAAGGTAAGTGCAGGTCAATTGAAAACGGCTGCTAAGCATGCGCAAAAGATTAAAGACTTGATGGCCGAGTATCCTTTTATTAGGGATCTCCAGATTGCAGAGCCCATTAACTATCCTAGTATTGATATCAAGATCGACCGGAAACGATTGGCGGATTTTGATCTGACGGTTCAGGAGGTTTCCCGAAATATTTCTGCTACGACATCTTCCACCCGGTTTACCGATAAGAATTTATGGGTAGATCCACGGTCAGGACTGGTGTTCCAGGTACAGGTTCAGGTGCCGGAAAATCTTATCCAAACTGTAGAGGATCTAAAGGCCATTCCTGTGAAAAAGGGCAGTTCCTTTCCTTTGTTGGCCGATATCGCAACGATTACGGCAAAGGAAATGCCGGCGCAGGTTAATCGTCGGGGACCGAATCGCTATGTGAGTATCATCGCTGATGTACATGAAAAAGATCTGGGTGCTGCCAATAGGATGATAAATGAAGTATTGGAAAAGGTAGGCGAACCCGAAAAGGGTGTTCGTGTTTGGAAGGAAGGATCAACAGTCTTGTTGGAGGAGACCTTAATGGGGTTATTATCGGGTTTGTCCATCGCCATCGTGTTGATTTTCTTTATGATGTCGGCCTATTACCAATCGCTTCGAATAGCTCTTATTATATTGACCGTTGTACCAGCGGTGATCGCGGGGAGCGGGCTGATGATCTGGATAGGCGGAAGTACCTTGAATCTGCAATCCTACATGGGGATTATTATGTCCATTGGGGTATCGATTTCGAATGCGGTGTTATTGGTGAATCAGGCAGAATGGAATCGAAAGAAATTGAATTTATCTGCTTCTAGCGCAGTACTATTATCAGCAAGGTCTCGTTTTCGTCCCATTCTGATGACAGCTATGGCCATGCTTGGCGGTATGTTGCCTATGGCATTGGGAATGGGCGATGGCGGCGAACAGGTGGCGCCATTGGGTCAAGCCGTGATTGGAGGTCTGTTAAGTTCCACCGTGGTCATTCTTCTGATTCTACCGATGATCTTCGGGAAGATCATGAAAAAAGCAAGCTATATGGATCCATCGCTGGATCCTGAGGATTTGAACAGTAAATTTTATGAAGGTTAAAAACATGAAAATAGTATATTTTTTTGCGGGCATTTTGCTATTGGCTGGATGTCAGGCTCCGAGCAAAGAACCCAAACAGGAGCAAGTTCACCAGGCATTGAAAGTGGAGGTTATACAACCTGAGAAACTTCATCCATCCTTTATCCTGAAATTACCAGGCGCCTTGGAACCCAATGAAAGTTTGGATGTGTATGCCAAGGTGAAGGGATTTGTAAAAAGGATTCATGTAGATGTTGGGGATAAGGTGCGTAAGGGACAGGTTTTAGCGACGCTGGAAGCGCCCGAAATGGATCTGCAATCTACCGCAGATTTAGCGAGATCGCAACAACTGGAGGCGAATCTTGCGGTAAGTAAACAACGATATGAGCGGATTCGGAAAGTTTCCCAGAATCAGCCAGGTGCGGTTTCTGCCTTGGAATTGGAACAGGCTTATGGGAATTTATTACGGGATAGTTCGGCAGTTCAGGAAAGTAGGTTTTCACATCGAAAAACTGCACAACTTAAAGAATATCTGGTAGTGAGGGCACCTTTTTCCGGCATCATTACCAGCCGAAATTATTCTATTGGTGCACTGATTGGAGATACGGGTATACCTATCTTCCGTTTGGTGGAAAACGACAGGCTTAAATTAAAGGTTACTGTTCCTGAAGTTCATGCACAAGCTATTTCGGATAGTACAAGGGCAGTCTTTTCCGTGTTGGGTTTGCCAGAAAGTAGTTTTGAAGCACGGGTGAAGCGGAATGCGAAGGTGATCGATCCAGTGACAAAGGCCTTGGCCCTGGAATTTGAAATTCCTAATCAGGACGGGAGATTGAATGGTGGGGATTACGCGGATGTGAAGCTGCATTTGAAGAGAGAGAGGCCTACTTTTTTTGTACCTCAGCAAGCTGTGATACATAGTCAATCTGGGATTTTTGTTCTAGGATTGAATGATCGGCAGGAGGTGCAGCGTATTCCGGTTAAAATTGGACAGGAGCTGGATGGGAAAGTGGAGATCTTTGCCAACCTAACAGGAGAGGAAGTATTATTGAAAAAGGCTTCCGAAGAAATAATTAATGGTCAAAAAGTTCAGATATTAAAATAATCTATAGAAATTTAAATAATGAAAAAATTAAATCTAAGTATCGTTGCGCTGGCAATGGTTTTCATGACTTGGTCATGTGGAAATGCGGAAAACAATAAGGGAAGTGTTTCAAAGGATTCCTTGGGGAATGAGGATGTGGAGCAGGTTGCGGGTGCGGAAGCAGCAGGGATGGAAGCTGGCCAGGTGGAAGGACATTCTAAGGGGCAAGTGGAAGGGCAAGTGGAGGGCCAAGCGGTTTCAGATATGCAGGCCAGCTTTAAGAATATCAATGGCGAGACCGTTTCGTTAAAGGATTTGAAAGGGAAGGTTGTCGTGATGAATTTTTGGGCGACTTGGTGTCCGCCATGTATTAAAGAGTTGCCTTCTCTTCAAAAATTAAGTAAGGAGCTTGCTGGTGAAAAGGATATTGTTTTTATGGCTATAGAGGTGGATCAGGATATTGATAAGGCAGCAAAATTCATGGCAAAGAATAAGTATACACTTCCTTTGTATACGTTGGATTCGCCACTACCGGCAGAACTGGCAAGTGAATCTATTCCGGTTACCGTGGTGTTGGCAAAGAATGGTGATATTGTAGGAAAGCATGTAGGGATGATGGATTTTGGATCTGAAAAACTGAAACAGGGTTTGATTGATCTGACGAAAGAGAATATCAGGAAGTAGGCTTCGCGTCATTGCGAGGAGGTACGACGAAGCAATCTTTAGCCATGTCATGCTGAGCGAAGTCGAAGCATCTACATGTGGTACCCGTGCAGATCCTTCGACGTTGCTCAGGATGACAAAGGTGATACACATGTTTAATAAAGAGAAAGATTGCTTCGTTCCTCGCAATGACGTAATACTTCGCAATGACGTATTACCTCGCAATGAACTGTGTATATATCCAAATAATAAATTAAATTTTCTCCAAATAATATTCTGATTAGGCCGCTTTTGCGATGTAGCCCTTTCCAGATTTTGCGATGGCGAA
>NZ_JAYLLN010000060.1:0-11325 GCF_037126265.1 Sphingobacterium tenebrionis | reverse complement strand
TTAAGCCCGCCAGAGCCGATGGTATTGCCGTAACAGGTGGGAGAGTAGGTCGGCGCCTAATTTTACAAAGGAGCCCCGTTATCGATAGATGACGGGGCTTTCTGTTTTTATTGCACCCTACGCGTCATTGCGAGGAACGAAGCAATCTTCCCGCATGTCATGCTGAGCGGAGTCGAAGCATCTACATGGGGCACCCGTACAGATCCTTCGACTGCGCTCAGCATGACAAAGATTCGATCACAGCATTACAAAAGGCTGCGCATATCCAAAGATTGCTTCCTCGTACCTCCTCGCAATGACGGAGGGCGCCATAGGTCTAAGTACTAAATACTAACTACTAAATACTTACTACTAAATACTCAAATTAAGGAAATCGGAGATTTCCTTACCCCTCTTCTTCTTCTTCGTAAAAATCTATCAACGAAGCAACATACGTTTCATTCCAGCCTTCCACGATATCATCATAGTCTTCATCAGGGATATTCGTATGCTTAACCTCCAATGACGTTCCTTTTTTATGTTCATGGAGTTTGAAGGTCACGATAGATTCTTCTTCTTGTTCGCCAAAGTACCATTGCTGAACAATCTTACTATAAGGTTCCATTTCGAGGAACTTTCCCTGGATGGCGCCATCCCACATGGAGAATTCACCACCGACTTGGGGGTCGATTTCAACAAGGTCTCCGGTCCATAGCCTGATCGTAATTTCGGTGGTCAATGCGCGGTATAAATCCTCCGGTGGAGCCGTGATGATATAATATTTTTTAAATTCTTTCATGTGATATAAAAAGGGATTTAGATAATTCCTGTAAATTTACGGGAATTTATTAGCAATAGCATGAGTAATTTACTTCCAAATGCCCTCGTAAGAAAATTAGGCTCCAACCCTTTGTTTGATGAAAAAGCATTCTTAGATGCCCATGAACGAGGAGAAAAGCTCACTTCTATTCGGCTCAATCCTAACAAACCAACATCCTTAGACTTTGAAATAGCAGGAGAAGTGCCTTGGTGCGAGGAAGGTAAATATCTAAAGGAACGCCCTAAATTCACCCTCGATCCCTTGTTCCATGCGGGATGTTATTATGTGCAGGAGGCTTCTTCCATGTTCATAGCACATGTCATTGAAACCTTAAAATTAGGGGATAAGGCCATTAAGGCTTTGGATCTATGTGCTGCGCCTGGAGGGAAATCTACCTTATTAAATGCCTCCTTTAGTTCGGATAGCTTCTTAATCGCTAATGAAATCATCAAAACACGGGTGAACATCCTACGCGATAATCTCATGCATTGGGGATTACCCAACACGGTAGTTTCCAATAACGACCCTTCCTCTTTCCGCAGACTACCCGGCTTTTTTGATTTTATCTTGGTCGATGCGCCATGTTCTGGATCGGGCATGTTCCGAAAGGACGAAGATAGTATAGACGAATGGTCTGAAGCCAATGTGAAACTCTGTAGCGAGCGTCAGAAACGTATTTTAGCAGATGTGATGCCCAGTATGTCGACCGGAGGTATATTGGTCTATTCGACCTGCTCTTACTCCGAGGAAGAGAACGAACAGATACTGGATTGGCTGCATGAAGAATATGAATTTGAAACGATCAGGATTCCATTGGAAGAAGCCTGGGGTGTAGAAGAAACGCTTTCATCCAAGCATCAGGCTTATGGCTACCGTTTCTACCCGCATAAGACAAAGGGAGAAGGTTTTTTTGTAGCTGTACTAAAGTTCAAAGGCATCCAACCGATGTTTTCCATGAAGAAGATAAAAATGGAGAAATCTCCACTTCCAAAGGATGCATTGGTCAATTGGGTGGAAAATCCGAACGATTATGCTTCTTTTATCCATAATGAAAATGTTCATCTGTTTCCAAAATCTGTGGAAGCCTATGTAAAAGCAGCACAGCAGGTCCTATACCTGAAGAATGCTGGAACCATGATCGGTAAATGGTTAGGCAAGGAACTTGTTCCATCCCATGATTTGGCCATGAGCGTATTGCAGGCAAAAGACATTTCATCAGCTGAAATTGGATTAGCCGATGCGCAGAACTTTTTGAGGAAAGAACCCTTAGATCCTGCTTTGTTTCCTGCGGGGATGAAGGGCTGGTGCTTAGTGAAGTATAAAGGAATATCCTTAGGATGGGTAAAGGTATTAGGCAATCGGGTAAATAACTATTATCCCAAAGAAATCAGGATAGCTAATCTTTAATAGAAAGGGATAGGTTTATTGTTTGATCAGAAGCTGATGCTCGATGATCAGCTTACAGATATCCACTGCAACCTCATCTTTGGATTTAAGCTCATAGTTGGAAACATGAAGATCACGATCAATAACAGTGATCTTATTGGTGTTGTGGGCAAATCCTGCACCTTTATCCTGCATGGAATTCAGCACGATGAAGTCCAAGTTTTTTCTACCTAATTTATCCTTTGCGTTTTCCAATTCATTATTGGTTTCTAAGGCAAAGCCAACCAATGTTTGAGAGCTGGTTTTTTTAGCGCCAAGGCTCGCGAGAATATCCGTAGTTTTCTTCAAGGAGATAGCAAAGTCTTCGGCTTTCTTCTTGATTTTCTGGTCTGCTACCTCTACAGGAGTATAATCAGCCACAGCCGCACTCATGACAATGATATCTGCTGTAGAAAAGTTGGAGTCCATTGCCTCCAGCATTTGTTGCGCGGAAACCACGTCAACACGGTTTACATCTGAAGGCGTCGGCAAAGCGGTTGGACCACTTACCAAAGTGACTTCTGCACCCAGCTGTTGCAATTGTTTGGCTATCGCATAGCCCATCTTTCCGGACGAATGATTTCCGATAAAACGTACAGGATCTATAGCTTCATAAGTAGGACCAGCGGATACTAAAGCTGTCTTTCCTTGTAAAGGTTTGTCTGAAGCTAGGTAGTCTTCTATAAAGGAAAATATATCCTCCGGTTCGGCCAATCTTCCCTCACCAACCAAACCACTGGCTAATTCGCCAGTTCCAGGAGGTACAATAGCATGTCCGAAGCTCTTCAACAAGGAAATGTTATGTTGTACGGCAGGGTGTTTCCACATGTCCAAATCCATGGCAGGGGCAAAGGCAACAGGACCTTTAGCAGATAGATAAACCGCCAATAGCAGGTTGTCACATAATCCCTGTGCACATTTGGCAATGGTATTTGCCGATGCAGGTGCGATAAGGATCAGATCAGCTTGCTCTGCAAGATGCACATGGTTATTCCATTCCCCTGTTTCTTGCTGATAATAATCGACCAGAACAGGATTGTTGGAAAGAGTGGATAAAGTAAGTGGGGTAATGAACTGTGTCGCTTCTTCGGTCATGATCACCTGAACGGACGCATCAGCCTTGCGAAGTAACCTGACCAAGGTTGCAATTTTATAAGCGGCAATGCTGCCGCTTATACCAATTACAATATTTTTGTCCTTTAGAGACATGCTTCTACAGCTTATTCTTGTTCTTTAGAAGGGTTTCTAAAGTAAACTTTGTCATGTAAGAACTCATCGATCGCTACTAACGTAGGTTTTGGCATACGCTCATAGTGTTTAGAAATCTCGATCTGTTCACGGTTTTCGAATACTTCTTCCAAGTTGTCATTGCTGCTCGCAAATTCCGATAGCTTCTGATTTAACTCTTCTTTGATATCAACAGAAATCTGGTTTGCACGTTTGCTGATAATAACGATTGACTCGTAAAGGTTGTCCGTAGTGTTGTCTAATTCTCTTAAGTCACGAGTAACTGTAGAGTTAGGAACATTATTTTTATTTTGGCTCATATTAAAATGAATATATTGTACTAAATGATTTACTTAATTTGTTTCTACCGGAACAGTCCCTGGAGTAGAAACACCTAATTCTTCTTCGCGTTTCTTTCTTGCTTTTGCATCCGCTTCCATCAATTTGATGGCTGAAGCGATCTTACGTTCCGCAGAAGCGCGTAGACCCTTAACTTCATTGCTGTACTTGCTCTCTGGGAAGTTCTCTTCAAACGTTTCATAGTAATCCAACATCTGGTTGAAACGTTCTTCCTGACGGTGAGGATAGCTGTTGTCTGCAAATAAGTATTGGGATTTTACCAATAGGTATTCGATCTCTTCGGCATGTTTCGTGTCTGGATATTCCTTCAATACATTTTCCAAGGCAATCACTGCTGCTCTGTAATCATCAGGTAGGCCCATGTTGTAATACAGTTTAGCATTATCAAAGGCTTTTTTCTCCAATTTATCACGAAGGTTCTGGATAAGATCACCTGCTTCTTTCGCTTTTTCCGATTCCGGATAAAGGTTCACGAACAATTGTAACTGTTCGATAGCTTTGCGGGTATTGTCTTGATCAAGGTTAGAACGTGGAGATTCCAGGTAATAACAATATGCCGACATGAAACGAGCTTCTTCTGCTCTCGCACTGTGCGGATAGTTGTCTGCAAATTGCTTGAAGTGGTATCTAGCCGAGATATAATCCTTCAACCGGTAACTCGCATAAGAAGTGTAATAGTAAAGATCTTCAGCTTCTGCTGTACCGCGATAACGTGCAACCAACTCCTCAAATAACGTCAAAGCTTTGGAATACTTACCTTTTTCGTAGTATTTCACCGCTTCCTGATATTTCATTTGTATGTTGTTGCTGGCACGTATTTTCTCGAATTTACTTTTACAGCTGCTGAAACCAGTTAACAAAAATATGCCGATAATTAGGCTAAATACATGATTCTTCAAAAACATCCTACAAAGATACGTCAATTAATACTAATATTCAATTATATTTAACATGCGAAAATAGTTCATTTCCATTTAGCTAACCGCGTGAACCAGTGCATTTAACAATCTTTAACTATACATTTCGCCGACTGGATTACAGGATATGCAAAAAGCTTGCAATCTCAGGAAGGACATGAACGCCTTCATGAGCAACAAGGAAGGTGTATTTCAAGGAGTTAGGAATGATCCCAAAATACTTTTTAAAAGCAGTGGTAAAGTGGGTGGAATGCTTGTATCCGGTCATCCGAGCTACATCCGAAACCCGATATTTACCCATTAGGATAAGTTTTTTGGCATGTTCCATCTTCGCTTCCGTAATGTAGTTCATCACCGTTTTTCCATAATGCTGCTTAAAGTATTTTTTAAGATACTGTTCATTGGTGCCAACAGCTTTTGCCAATTCGGCAATACTATGGTTTTTGGAAAGGTCCTCATCGATCATCTTTTTGACCTGTTGGATCTTCTCAAAATGGCTTTTATTTACAATAAGTTCCTTGGATTCATTTTCTGCGTAAAGTCCTTCGACCTGATGGATGATGATCTCTAGCAATAGACTTTGGATCTTTAACTGATTGAGGTAGGAATCTTCCTGATAGAGTTCAAAAATCTGCTGCAGGGATAGTTCGATCCTGGAATCAGCTTTGGTCAATAACCCTTTTTCAAATCGATCTCTGTTCTCCAAGTATTTGGTATGGAAGGCCGGTAATTTGTCACAGGGCACCAACATCATCAGGACCATATTATCGGGGCTTAGGCTCTTGAATTCCAAATGATCGCCCTTGTTCACATGCTTTAGGATGTTCTCACCGGCTTGTAATAGGTAATTTTCAGCTTGAATGGAATACGTGCAATTGGCGGAATGGTCATGCACCAACAGGTTAAGATATCCTTCGATCGGAGAAATAAAAGCGAATCGTTGTCGCCCCTTCAGCACGGTAAAATACATGAAAGTCCCTAATTCAGACAAACTTTTGTCTGAAAATGGATTTCCCTGTGCGATAATTTCCGATTGTGAAGCTTTTTTTTCCGATTGCGTCATTTTGCTATTTAGAATAATTCTACATTTGCAGCGATATTTATTTAGACTTGTTCTAAAGAGTGTTCAAATCTAAGATATTAATCGGATATAATGAAACATTTTTACATCGCTGCTCTCTTTTTAATGATTACCGGTTCCTTGATGGGACAGACGTCCAACATTAAAGGTATTGTTCATCTGCTGGATGGAAAACCGGTAGCCAATGCGAGTGTAAAAGTGGATGGAACAACGATCGGAACCGTCTCTAATGAAAAAGGGGAATACCTTTTGGAACAGGTGCCTTATGGAAACCAAACTATTTTGGTGACCTCCATCGAAGTAAAAGACAAAAGAGTTAGCCTAAAGGTAGAGAAGCCAAAATACGATCTGCATATCCACATCGACCCAAAAGGGGAAATCAGTCTTGATGAAATCCGAGTGGTGAGAAACACTGTAAAAAGGGAGATTGAAACCAAAGGTTTCGCGGTGAATGTGATCGAGACGAAGGAAGCGGCTGTCCGTAACATACAGACCAATGAATTATTGGACAAAACAGTAGGGGTAAGGGTTCGTCAGAGTGGTGGCTTGGGATCGGAGGTACAATATAACCTGAATGGGATGACCGGCCGATCGGTGGGTATCTTTATCGATGGAATTGAGATCTCTACGTATGGATCTTCCTTCAATCTGAACAATATTCCGCCATCCATGATTGAGCGGATCGAAGTTTACAAAGGGGTTCTTCCGGCACACTTAACCGGAGATCTTTTGGGCGGAGCCATCAATATCGTGCTCAAAAAAGGTACTAACAGTAATAATTTATCGGCATCTGTTTCTTATGGTTCCTTCAATACGACCCAATCGGATATCAGTGCTTTATATAGACATGCCAAAACAGGTTTTACAACACGAGTTTCTGGAAGCTTCCTGAATTCGGATAACGATTATGAAATCTGGGGCAAGTTTTCCAAATATATTCAGCCAGACGGGGTAGTACAAAGGTATTACCGTACGAAAAGATTTTTTGACGGGTACAGATCCATTTCTGGAAGGTTCGAATTTGGATTTACCGATGTTAAATGGGCAGATACGTTCTTCTTGGGTTATAATGTGTCGGATTCCTACAAGGAGATCCAACATGGACAGACCATGGGAACACCTTATTATGGAAGGACTTCGAATGCGAACGCCAATGTGTTGAGCTTGAACTATGTTAAAAAAGATCTACTAACGCCTGGTCTTGGTCTTTCGGTAAATGCAGTATATAGCTTTAGAAATACTTCCATTCAAGATACCGTTCCTTATGAATTCAATTGGGATGGTCAGATTCGTTTAGATCTGAACGGCAATCCCATCAAGCATTCTTCGGGAGCACAACAGGGTAGTCCAACCTTGAACGACATCAAACGTCAAGTGGCAAACATCCGTTCAAATCTGAGTTATGATGTTGTTTCGGGCCATAGGCTTTCGGTGAACCACGTATTCTATACCGTAGATCGGAAAGATTCGGATCGTTTATATCCAGTTGCCAATGTGGGATTGAACCGCAAAAATGATCTGGCAAAAAATGTGGTATCCTTCAATTATGAAGCCCAAACGATCAACAATAAATTGATCACTAACCTTTTCTATAAGTTATACCAGCAATCTATTGGTAGCACTTCCTATACCGCTACGGTGAACAATGGCGAAACTACCTTTCAAGAAAATACGATGAAGGATAACCGGACCAACTCGGGTTATGGGCTGGCAGGTTCTTACCGCATAAAACCGAATATCATCCTATTGGCATCTGCAGAACGCGCTGTCCGTATGCCGGTCGATTCGGAGACCTTTGGAAGCCCAGAAGATAATGTATTGTCCAATCCTAATATCCGACCAGAAATCAGCGATAACTACAATGCAGGTTTCCGATTGGGAACATTCGATTTCGACGACCATAAAGTTTCCTTAGCGACCAATGTTTTCTGGAGAAATGTGAAGGATAGGATCATGCCGGAGGCCAATGAGTTGATGAACAACCAGGAGATCGAAGTGACCAAATTTGTGAATTTAGGAAAATCGCAATCCGTAGGTTTTGAGGGTGAGCTGTTCTATAACTACAAGAACAACCTGACCGTAGGTTTCAATTTCTCCAAATTCAATTCCTTATACAAAGTGCAGTTTGACCCGAATTCGGGTAAACAATTGCCTTATTACAATACACAGATTCCTAATGAGCCTTTCTTTACGATGAATGGGAATGTGCATTATCACCTGGATAACCTGATTCAAAAGAATTCCAAGTTGAACTTGTTCTATACAGTTGGTTATGTAGCACCATTCAGCACCGTTTGGTTTGATTCGGATTGGTTCGTGACACCGACACAGGTATCCCAGAATCTTGGGCTGAGCTATGTGTTCCCTTCCAAAAAGATCATTGCCAGTTTAGATGTGAAGAACATGTTCAATGCAGAGGTTTATGACAATTTTGGGGTGCAGAAACCAGGCAGGGGATTCTACCTAAAACTGAATTATTCCATTAATAAAATTTAAGTATTACCATATAATTATTACGATGAAAACTAATCTTATAAAATTTGCCCTATTGGGTATAGCCGCTACTTCCCTTACGTTCAGCAGTTGTCAGAAAGATAATGTTGTATTGGATCCGGATGAAAATGTTGATCGTTGGATCACCGTTTCAGGAGCTTTGATGAAGACTACAGCTGGAGATGGGGATGGAGGAACTAAGGTGTTTAGTATCAGCGAACCGGATGCCATCAATCCAAATTACAGTGTGAAGGTTTTTGATGAAGGAACAAGCGTTAAGTCATCTCGTACGGCTAGACTTCAGGCTTCTGCGGATGGAAAGTACCTTTATAACATTCAATATACAGGAGATGACGGTGGTGTTTTCAATAAATATATTGTTAAAGGAAGAAATAGGTTTCAAGCTGATGGTGCTGAGGTGCACACAAAAAATTATGTGAGTGATGCTCCAAGATGGTTAGTTGCAGCACCTGGTGTAGGGATTGCTGTTCGTGGAACCGCAAACCCAGTGGTTACTACAGGAACGTCTCCAAATTTTGTTTTTAAAGAAAGAACAACAAAAACGGATATCATTTCCTTAGACCTTAACAATCCAAGAATTACAAAGACAGCTACATTTGATTTGGCTTTATCGCCGGATGAAGTTGCAGCGGGATATTACATATCACGAATAGATGTACCTATCGTTAATAAAAGTGGGAACAAGGCATATATAGGTGCTGCCATTTCTAAACATAATGTCAATTCTTTCACTATTAATGATAAGGGACTTCCAGAATTTGCTTCAGATACAAAAAGTCCTAAGGCATTTGCAAAAACATTGGTGGTAGATTATCCATCATTCGATAACCCTAAATTGATTACTACCGATAAAACTAGGGCAAATACTAATGGCTATCGTTCTACGATGCAATATATTGGAACAGATGGACATGTATATCAAGCAACTTCTGGAGAAGCAAAAGGCACTGGTGGTTCAAAGATCTTGAGGATCAATTCTGCAACCAACGATTACGATAATTCTTTTGTATTTAGTTTAGACCAAGCTTTAGGTATAAATGATAGCTATATCGAAACTTGGAAATATGTTGGCGATGGTATAGGATTCGTAATTTACAACATTGCAGGTGAGGGTGGATATATTGCCCGCGTTGATTTGAACAACAAGACCGCAAAGAAATATAATATTCCAAACGAGGCAACCTTAAATTTCCGTCAGATGCAGAATATTGCGTTGGTAGGGGACAATGTATATATCGTTGTTACGCCGGTTAGTGAAGATGGAAACATCTATGTTTTTAATAGAAAATCTGGTGAAATGACTGTTGGAGCTAAATTGATCAATCAACCAGGAAACCGTTACATCGGTATCTATTAATCGTAAAGCAAAAGATAAATAATCCATATCAGGTGAGCTGTTGGCTCGCCTGATTTTTGGTTTTAATCACCTAGTGGTAGTAAAGAGAAAAATGAGTAAACCAAAACAAAAAACATCTACTTGGATTAAATTCAGAAAATTCCTGAACGATATCCATCTATGGGGAGGATTGATTTCCGGGATCATTGTCTTCATTGTTTGTCTTACAGGGACAATCTATGTGTATAATACAGAGATCCGGGCTTGGGCACAATCGAACTATCATCAGGTAGATCCTGCTGGGGAAAAATGGAATGCTGATGAGCTGATGGCCAAGGTTAAACCGGAAGTTAAAGGTAAAGTGGTAGGGATCAAGATCCCTTTTGCAGATGATGCAATCACCAGCATCCTTTATAGCAAAAAGGAAAAAGATGGCGAAGGAAAATCCGGCGAGGGAAAATCTGGCGAAGGAAAACCCGAACCAAGGACAGGCGAAGGAAAACCCGCCGAAGGCAAGGCTTCCGCGTCATTGCGAGGAACGAAGCAATCTTCCGAACCTGCTGAGACCACAAAACCTCAAGAAGGGGAGAAAAAACCTGCTGCACCAGCTGGCGGAGGTGGCGGTAGAGGACCACGTGCCAACCAACTTGCCGTTAACCCCTACTCAGGAGAAATAATCGGCGATCCTGCAGACGAAAAAACAAAAACAGCAGAGTTCATGCAGAAGATGTTCGGCTTACACCGTTGGCTCTTACTCAATGAAATCGAAGAACCTTTGATCGAAGGAGTCGAAAACCGGAAGCTAGGTTCTTGGATCACAGGAACGGCAACCCTATTATTCCTGTTGGGAGTAATTACCGGTATGGTGATCTGGTTCCCGAACAAAATACGCTCTTGGAGAAATGGTTTGAAGATCCGTTGGACAGCCAATTGGAAGCGAGTAAACCATGACCTCCATAATACCCTGGGCTTTTATAGTTGCATCATTCTGTTTTTAATGGCTGTAACCGGGCCTTTCTGGTCTTTTGACTGGTACCGTTCGGGATGGCAGAAAACATGGGGGACTTATAAATCCCCAGATGCGCCTAAAGAAGAGAAAAAACCGTTATTATCTATTATTCCAGCTGATGGAAAAGCTCCGATGACCATCGAGGAAACGATTTTGGCAGCCAATAAGGTATTGACCTATGATGGCGACCTTACGATCAATTTTGCCAAGGATAGTACCGGAACGGTTTCCATCAGTAAAAATAGGGTAGGATTTTTTGCACCATCTGCAGGTGATAAACTAACCTTGAATCAATATACTGGTGAGGTTCTGGAAAAGGATATCTTCAGGGAAAAGCCCTTTAACGAAAGAGCTTCTGCGTCTATTAAAGCCTTACATATTGGGGATATCTATGGACCATTTACCAAGCTCCTCTATTTTATCTCGTGTTTGATCGCTACTTCACTATCGGTCACTGGCGTAATGATCTGGTTGAACAAAATGAAGAAAAAACCAAAAAGGAAATAATCAAAAAGGGAAATAATCAAAAAAGACTTGTAGGCAAACGAGGGCACTGAAAAAGTCCCCTTTTAGAATGGGCAAAAAAAGGAGTAGAAAACAACAGTTTTCTGCTCCTTTTTTCGTATCTTAAAGTAGGCTTTAACGGATATCAGGATG
>NZ_JAYLLN010000059.1:0-12568 GCF_037126265.1 Sphingobacterium tenebrionis | reverse complement strand
ATAATATAGATAATAGCTGACATAACAATGCAGGTTTACCAATCATATACCTACATTTATCTACAAAAAAATATTGCGTGTAATTAAAAGGAGTGTTTTTATGCATATACTAGATTCATTTATCAATCACGAAAAAGAACATGGAAAAAGCCCCGAAACAATTCGCGGCTATCATTACAAGCTGCTTCACTTTGAAAAATGGCTAGGAGCAGTCGAAACTGATCTATATGAATTTTCTCGTTCGGATGTTCAACAATACTTAGATGACCTAACTTCACAAAAGAAAAGTGCATCTACCGTTAATGGCCATTATGCTGCAATTAGATCGTTTTCTCAGTTTGCTAAGAAAACAGATTGCATTAAAGATATTCGTATAGTTAAAGCACCTAACTTATATCGTGAAGCTCCTGTTGCATTAGAACGAAAAGAAGTACTGCGTATTTTAAGAGAAGTAGACCGCAGCGGAAACAAACGTGATAAAGCTATTCTTCTAACCTGCGTATATGCGGGAATTCGAGTAGCAGAAATTGTATCACTCGATATAGATGATATTAGTTTTTCTGAAAGACAAGGTACCATCCGTGTTAGGCAAGGTAAAGGAAATAAAGAACGGATTATTCCATTACATAAAGAAGCACGTTATGCTATCTCTGATTATTTAAAAACTAGAGAGAGCACAGCAGCCGCTCTATTCCTTAGTAACAGACAAACACGCATTAGCAAAAGAACGGTTCAGCATATCTGTAATAAATACGGTGTGAATCCTCACCAATTTAGGCATACATTTGTTACTGATCTTGTTGATGCTGGTATCGATGATAAGACTATACAAACCCTAACTGGTCATGAAAGTCCTGCTATGATTACTCGTTATCGCAGCGTTAGACCAGAAGATAAACAAAATGCCATTGAAGCATTGTATAGGGACCGTGATTAAGCGATTAGGATTCTTCCCTTTTCGCTTTTCTTTTTGCAAATATATTTTCCAAACTTCCTGCCCAAGCTTTCGTTTGTTGTTGTTGATTTCCTGCACTGCCTTTTTCCTTTTCCCACTTCTCTTCTAAAATAGCGAGTTTTCTTTCTTCAATTTCTAATTTTCGCGGCGTTGTATTAGCTAAAGCATCTAATTTCTCGACTGCTTTTAACTTTTTATCTTGAATACGCGTCAACGCATCTTCATGCGCTAAGACCGCAGCTATTCGATCGCCTTCAGTTTCTTCTATAGATTGCTCCACCATTTCGAATTCTTTAACAGTCATCGTTTTATATTCACCACTTGGTAAATCCTCAACTTGTATCTGTCTTTTTACAGGTGTACGCTCCTTTACGATTCGCCTTTGAACAGGCGTTAACCCTTCACGTAATGCCTTTATACGTTTCATGATGAACATCTCACGGTACGTGTACAACTGAATCGCATCGATAAGTTCCTGTATAGGATCTATTTCTTCAATTTGGAGCAGCTGCCTTTCTTCTTCATCTAAGGCATCTTGCCACAAACTACGATACTCTCCTGTTTTCACCGCGTTCCCATTACGTAATGGAGCAGCGCCACCCTTGTTTCCTACAGCATTTTTATTACCCGGTTTAGCACCAGGACCGCCCCTATTACCTACAGCATTTTTATTACCTGGTTGGGCGCCTTTCGATTTAGGAGCGTTCCTTTTACTAATAGGAGCGTTCTCTTTTGATTTAGGAGCGTTCTTTTTTAATTCTTCCTCTAATGCTTCTTCCCAATTATCTTGAGATTTCCATTTACGAATGGTATTAGCAGGTACTCCAATTTGTTTTGCAATATCTACTAATTTATTTTCGTTACCGCTTTTTTCGTTATCAATCCAGATTTTTTTAGCTTGATCCCGTCTAGGATCTCTCTTTCTAGCCATCTCTCATCTCACCACCTCCTCACCAGAATTCGAGTTTGAGTTTGTTTCCCGTGTTTTCAGCGGATTTATATCCACTCTTTATGTGCTCATTATTAAAAAATCGTCTATCGCTTTCTCAAGAACACTCATAGCAGATTCCCTTTTTTGTTTAGGAGTGGTATTGTCTTCCATTTCATTTATAATTGAAATTACTTGATCTAATTTCTCCGGAGCAACTAGTTCAGTTACTTTCTCTGCTCCTATCATTGAAATAAATGTCCCAATAACAACTGTTTGTTCGAGTTTAGTTAACTTCATTTATTTCTGCTCCTCTTCTTATAAATCCTCATTACGTAATTTCTGCTCCAATTCTAAAAGTCTCTCTAAATCATTAACTGATTTGAATTCTATACTTCCATCACGTAAGCACTTATACCAATGAGCTATAGCAGATTGAACTACCTTTTTATATTTTTCACGATTTTCACTTTCTTCTTCATACTGCTCTAACTGCGATTGCAGCAATACTTTCTCCGTATCTTCTGAATTAAAATGTTTAGTGTTTTTCATTGAAACAATCCCCGCTTCTGTTTATGATAGAAGTCGAGATAGTGGTCAACCAAAAACGTGGCCACGTAATATCCACTATCTCTACAAGGGATTGTTCCTTTGTATATGAAAAAGAGGAGTATTCGGGCGCGACCGTTTACTCCTCTTTATTTTTAAACCATTGCAAATAGATTTGTTCCGCTATTTTCTTAGTCATTACAGGTGGAACACTCATTCCGCATACATATTGAGGATTAGCATCGCCAAAATCATAATCTCTTGGGAATGACTGTATTTTAACAATATCTGCAGTAGATATTTGAAACGGTTCATCATAACGAATATTTATCCCACCAGCAGTTAATGTAGGTGGTACCTCATGATTCTTTACAAATACCGTGTTAAAATTATTATCTTTTCCTTCAATACGTTTCGAAATATCCCCCATATTCTTATCTGTAGGGATTCGTTTTAACCATCTGCGATATGTCTTTGTTTTAGGGTTGATAGGATTACCTTTTCCGCTCCTTATATCTCCATACGGGATAGGTACTTCATTAAAGGATAATTGTAGATCTGGTAAACTCAGTTCTTTTTGACGTGCAATAAAAAATATCCGCTCTCTTCTTTGCGGAATACCCATTGTTGCTGCATTCAATTTAAACAGCTGCACATCATATCCAATATCCTGAAAACCTTGGATAACTTCTTTTACGTACCCTTTCGCTTTCCCTATAATCATTCCTGTTACATTCTCTGCAACAATAACTTTTGGTTTTAACTTCTCTGCTACTCCAATAAACTCAAAGAACAGATCATCTAATACTTGTTTCGCTTGACCCTCTCGAAAAGATTTCTTAACTCCCCAGGCTTCTTCTCTTACACCTGCAGTAGAAAATGAAGAACATGGTGGCGAACCATCCAATATATCTAAATTAAATAGTTCTGCGGGTAATTTAGCATTAGGGATATCTTTAAATTCTCTTATATCCATGCAATACGAATAGCGTGGCTTATGATTGTTTTGATATAATGCAACCATTTGAGGATCTATGTCACAATTTCCTAATACTGTGCAGCCTGCTAATTTATATCCCATAGTAGAGCCACCACCACACGCAAAACAACTAAATACATTTAGACCATTCTTCGGAACAAATTGTAAATCCGTTAACTTCCAATCATACTCTCTTTTCATTATTCCACCTCTTAATTAAAATGGAATCCACATTTAGGACAAGTATGATCGAACTGATTTTCCGAATAATCGTCTAAATTTAATTCCTGATTTTCACGAACTTTAGTTTCACCGAATTCCGTTTCTATTGCATTGGCATCATTTTTTAGAAGCTCTGCAAGTTCATCTTCATTAAATCCGGTAATTTGCAAGTTTGCTCCTGATTCTGACAGATCTTGTAGCAATTGCTCTAGCTTATATTCATCCCATTCGCCTTCTACCTTATTAAGCGTGATATTCAAGGTTTTTTCCTCAGTATCACTCAAATCGACTACTGAAACTTCTACCTCTTCTAATTTCAGCTCATTTACAAGGATTTTGAAGCGCTGGTGTCCTCCAACTAAATTACCTGTACGCTTATTCCATACAAGCGGTTGTACATATCCGAATTTCTCAACTGACTGCTTTAATTTTTCATATTCTGCATCTCCCGGTTGTAAATCAATTCGGGGATTATATGGTGCAGGATTAATTTTGTCTATTTGTACTTTTCTAATCTCCATTCCATATCCTCCTATAAAACATAAAAAGAGCCCTATTATTAAGAGCTCCTTTTCTTCTCATATTATTCTTTTAAGATTTTATATCTCTTTGAACCAATAGCACTTTACTACTCAGCAAATAGAGAACTGGCTATTAGCTCAAAGAGAGACAAAAGCCTCTCCGTTAGTTGCAGATCATCATGATTCAGGAATGTTAATAACGACGAAATAACTTTGTGAGTAGTTATTATAAATTAAAACCGTGAAAGCATAAATGAATTCGCATCATATCCTAACGCTTTGAAATCAAGAACTGCAAATTCATTTAATTAACAACCACCATTTTTAATCCATATAATACGACGTTAATACACCTTTCAAATTCTAATACATAAGCCTGAAGGGGATTTCTTGCTACTATATCAGCCGACGCTCCAACATAATAGCATTCTAAAATAGTACAAGATGGCATTTTGTAACATTTGAGAGCAAGAAGGGGACGTTCTCGCTCTCAATAGGATACAAAATCATTTTTTTGGAAAAGGAGCTCCATTATGAAGCTCCTCACCTGTTTTTGTACTTCTCGCATAATATAAAGGGCAGATAGAGTAGAGGGTACGGGGTTACGCACCCTCCATATATTCTTTAAGCGTATTCTCGTATAAAGAATATATGGAGAGGCATGTGAATGTTCCGTTAAACAAAACACCACATCCTCAAGGGTTATGGAGGGAACCCAATAACAATCAGTTCGTCTTCTTAAGCTATTTTCTCTACAATATCATAATAACACATTCGTAATGTATTCTTTAAGCATATTTTCTGCTATTTTTCTGCATTTAAACTGTAAATAAAAAACACCCCATTAATTTGGAGTGCTTTCATCCTTCTTCAAATACTTTAGTTTTCGTAAATTAACGGCTAATTTATAAAATGCATCGGATTGAATATTATAAAATGTACGCTCTGATACATCTAAGAAATCCTCGTAGATCTCTTTATCTATGTAATCCTCAAAGTCGAGGTATTTTTTCACAATTAATGTACGTTCCCGTTTACTTAAACGATTTACCGCACGCATTATTCTACCCATAAATTTTGTACGTTTATCATTCTCTTCCATATTACGAATGACCGTATCTTCTGTGCTGCTATGAAATGCATTTGAAAATGTTGGTGGAGCAATACTAAAATTTGGCGTGATCTTGGGCAAATTCTCTTCTTCCATCTCGTACATATACATTTTGTATTGATATAATTCTGCCTCTACCGCTTCCTTTGTAGCATCTCTATCAATTTCCTTTAGCATAGAAGAAATTGATTTCTTTTTTCGTACTCTTCCTATTCTCCCAGTTTCATTTACGCTCATTTCTAATATTGCCCCTTTCTCACTCTCTATCTAATTACATTGATTGTTTTACCGCTATATCGCGGCTTATATGCACCCATTAGGTATTTAAGATCATGTTCTGTTAATGTTTCCTTTTGAAGTTTCTTTTTCTTTCTATTTCTCTTTTTATTAATCACTCCTGATTTCATACAGCTTACCTCTTCCCCTTACGATTTTTTTATTTACGTAGTCCTGCTGTACTTCCCTCTAATACCGTATCGTTTCTTAAATAACTCTAATTGCCTGTGGTCCCATCCCCACATTTCTCTAATACTGTTCGCGCTATGTCCTGCTGCAATTAATCTCTCATAATCTTCTCTTGTGTGAGTTGGCCGCTCTTTTTTTATTTCCTGTAATTCTTCTTCGCTTAATTTGTACTCAATTAACTTACCAGGCAATCTATCTATATCTTTCGCAAAACGCATCGGACCTAATTGACGTGTAGACTTGGTACCTCTGTAGAAAAGGACCATTATCGATTTCTCCGTTTCCACTTACTCCAATTACGCCGCTGCGTCTTCTTTTTGTTATAGGATAATTTTCGATTAATAGAATGCTTGCGTGCTGCTGTTAAAAATGAACGAAACAGCTTAACACCATCAATATGAGTCTGAGCCTGAATATTGATGGGACCTTTATCAGATTCTTCTATTTGATGATCCGTAAACCAAGAAATTCTCCCTGGGATTTTCTTTTCTTCATCCGTTCCACTTACAGTTACTGTACTAGCAGCTACTTGTACTTCATTGGGTTTTGAAATATAGTTAACGATTGCTTTTCTAATTGATCCAATACCTTTTGTAACAACTGTTATTAATCTATTCATACCTATTCACCTTTCTATTAAGATTTTTTATTATTAGTTTGCTAACTGTTCATATTCCTCAGCAAACATGAAGATATATCCACCACTTGTCCTAGACTTATGATTACAATTATCTAAGACTGCTTGATAAGAAAGGAAACATCTTCTGCCTGCTTCACGTGCTGATCTAAATTCATCAATAACTTCTCTTGTATTCATATCCAATTGAATAACAGGTTTTCCCTTCGATTTTCCTCCTGTCATTTTCCCGCGTTTTTCTTTTGAAACATATTCAAGGTTACCAGCGAAAGTATCTGTTTTGATGCCATTTTTAACACGTAATACCTCTCCTGGTTGTGGTGCTTCTAAAAAGTGCAAAGCAACCAATGTTGCCACGCTATAACTTTTGTACTTACCGTTGTATTTCACTTTAATTCCTAAGTAACCCTTACCGGTTGGAAATGGTAGTAAAAACCATGTTTTCTTTTTTCCTATCCGCTTAAACCGTCCGTAATTAGAAATAAGAAACTTACCTTCAGAACCCTCAATCGGTTTCCATACTTCATTATCAAATATTTCTTTTGCGTACCATTCCTTCCGCTGCTGTGCAGTTACAGTATCTTTTACAATGTAGCAGCCGATACTCCTAATTCTCCGACCTCTTGATTTTGCACTCATAAGAGTACTTATAGATAATCCTGTGAGTTCTACCAGGTATTCATAAGTGGTTTCCGATAAAACATTAGTTCTCGGATCGTACAAAAGAACCATATCTTCATCCCCCCTACCCAAATTGCGTTATCGTATCCATTTCTCAGCTGGAAAATCTCTCTCATATATAAATTTACGAAGTTGGTTATCTGTCATTGTTTTTATGTCCAATGGATTGATTTTGCATAGATTCCCTCTCATTGCTTCATATTTGATATACTCAGCTGCTGTCACTTCAAGCTCTGCTCTTGAGAATCTCCTCAAAACAGCCTTTGCTTCTTTAGTAGCTTGATTTTCACTCAATGCAATGCCCCCTGATTTTATTGTGTTTCTTCACATCTACAATCGTGCAGCCACTCATCACACTTCTTACATTCACATTCACAGTTTTCTAGTTTTTCTTCACACTTAGCACAATAATCAATGACTTCATAAATCACTTATTTTCCTCCTCGCTAAGTTCCTTGATAGTCCGAACCATCCAAGCAAAACTGTTCGCTTCAACTAATACGGATTTCGCTTGTACCAAACTAGCGTCACATATCAGTTGTAACTTTTCTTTTGTTGTCATTTCCTTTTGCTCAATTATTTTTTCCCAGCCCATTTTGTCCCCTCCAATCAATTGTGTTTAAATCTAAAATCAATAGACCGACTATTCGGTTTAATATATACGCATTTTAGTCCAATAGGAGGATTCTTTAGCTTTTCTTGCGCACTCTTCCCTTGTTAACACAGGGGTTGTTATCGCCTCTTCTACACTCCATTTTTGCTTTTTTATTCTGTCACGTGCCAACCTATAGCAAATCCCGTTTAATGACGCTATTTTCATTTGTTCATCATTTAACACTTTGTTTTGACATTTAGAATTAACTTTCTCAGCTAACTCTAACGCTTGGTATTTATCTATAGGAGGTGTCGTTATCGCATCAATTATTCTCCAGTTTCTTTTTATTCTAGCTGCATATGTCGCTCGAGAAATTCCGTTTTTTAAAGCTATTTCTTTTACATTTTTCCACCCTGTTGCATTATGAATAGATGGTTTAGTCATCGCATCCTCTTTATCCCAACCCGAATTTCTAATCCTACGATTTAATAGATCACGACTAATTCCATGCTTAGCTGCTATTTCATATTCTTCTGGAGTAACATAAAAATCATATGCAGATTTCATATTCCATCCCCTCACTTTTGTACAAAATTCAAATGGTATTAGTATCCGTTGTTCTGCCGATCATGATTAACTTTGTTCTTTTCTATATACGCACACTCAATCTCTTCTAATTTGAAACCTAACATTTCTCCTAACCCCAAATAATGACTAAGCAAAACATCCGCATTGTAAGCGGTTGGATCATCTTTTAATTTCACAGCAAGTGCATATATTTCTAAAAATTGTTCCGTTACATCGCAACATCGGATTGAAACCGGAAGGGTAATTTTCACATCCATGTCAATGCAAAGGCTTATAGCGAAATGTAATCCATCTACATATTCTTCGAGTAGCGGGTTTTTATCTATAACTAAATATCCGGCGCATTTTTCGCAATAATACCAATGGTTCCCTAATCCATGGATACCTAACTTTTCATCGATAGGCGGGTTCCCCCTTGTATACCCTTTTTCCTTACAATCTGGACAACTTTCTCTACTAAATGTTCTTGGTTTTCGATCATTACTCCAAAACTTGAACACTCGCCATTCTTTCATACACTCTGCCACTTCATCGATAAAAGCTAATATACGTAAATTAAATGTTTCTTCTCGTGTAAGTACCTTATCTTGTAACACCCTTTCATCAAATTTTGCTTGCATTTCGAATAGTCTATTAATGTTCATATATTACCCTCTCCTCACACTCTTAATTTTTGCTCCTGGTATTAATAAACTGCAGGCGATATAACGCGCTTCATACACATCTTTTGCGTTTTCAGTAACACTGAGCGTTCCTTCCATCGGTGGAAGTTCGTATTCAATTATGAATGGATACATACCGCATATTCCCCCTTCTCCTTGCGGTAATCCTTAATAATTGCTCCTGCTTCATCAAAATAAATAATTTCCCATCGTGGATCTGCTTTTGATTCATATGAAAGCCCATCATATATAACTAGCAAATCTGATTTATGATTCCCTACAATTGTGGCCATCTTCCCGGCTATCTGTACTCTCATTCCCATACGAGCAAACTCAACTTTTCTGTATTTGCACATTCTTATAAAGTTTGCTTCTTTTACATAAAACTGCTCCAAGTTATCTAGGCCGAGATTTTCACATTTCACTAGTTCTTTAAAAACAGGGAACAGCATTTGTGTTTTATTCTCCTTAAATTCCTTGTAGTACATTGACACTGCTTGTGCTTCTGAATGAGCAGCAAGCTCCATTTCGTGCTTCTTACCTTCTAATTGAATAGATAACCGATAACGATACTGTACACTCATCTTTTCATCCCCTTGTTTTTCGATTCCGCTTCTTCTAAAAGAAGTACCAACTCCGAAATATGCAATTCCCAGAGTTGGCGTTTCCCTTGTTTAAAAATCCCTTTATCGATAAGTAGCTCTATGATGCACTGCTTGTCCATTAGCCCTCCGGATTCACTCTGTCTTCCGCTAAATATTGGAGATTAAGTTCTGCTGCAGGTCGAGAAGTAGCTAAATATCCATCCTCTTCATTTCCATACAAAACAACCACATCGCCACTCACATCCAATTGCTCCACAACTCGAACCCACGCACCATTTGTATCTGTAGCCATGTCAAACGGCATAAAAAGATTGAATTTTCTGTTATTTTTTACAAATGATGCAGCACGTTTCAATTCTTTGACCTCTTCTGACGTTGCAAGCCGAACATCAAACATATCCATCGGTACCTCGCCGCCATTGTCATAATCGTATTTCCCTAATTTGAATTCTATAGCGTAATCAAATTGCAACTTGTTATCTTCCACTCCACAACATTCAGCAACCCATTTCACTTTTTCATTTTCGAAAACAACGTGATCGCCTTTTCGAATTACAGGACTCTCAACTTCGTAACCTTCTTCAATTGCTCTAGCTAGCTTAATAAGGTTACCTTTTTCAAACAGCCAAGTTGTTTTGAATAATTTATGAGCTTGTTTGTCTAATATCTCCCACATGGCGTTTGGTGAACTGGAGTATCCTTTCAAATCTAAAACCTCTGCAATTTCTTTCGGGATTTTTACAAGTTCTGCAGCCGTTTCCTTCACTTCACTCTCCACTGCAACAAGGTTTTTTTCATTTACAAAAGCTAGTCCTTTTTCCTCTGCTACAGCCCACATACCAGGTACTCCCGTTTCCCCAATTACAATTCCTACAATACGATCACACCCACAATTACATTTAACCTCTTGTTTAAATTCGAACTTTTTCATTTTCTTTTCTCCTCTCGTTATCTCAAATATTTTTCTACTAATAATGGTTTAAATCCACTATCAAAATAAATTCGTAACCTTACTGCTTTACCACTGTCACGCATCTTCTTACACAACTCTTCTGCTGCTTCCCAACTAAAATTTTTCACTTTAGATCGTTTGTAGCGCCATAGTGCCGTTACATAATCCATAAATAAATCGAACCTGTCATCGGGAGTGATTTTTTTAGGAAGTTCATCTGCATCTTTAGCATTCTTAGGTATTTTTGCTACAACATCTGCAAAACTCACTTTTCCTTTTGTTTGTTTCACATGCGCCTTACGTATATCGAACTGTACGATTTCCGGCTCAACATCGAATATGTTAAGTTGTTTACTCATAACAGTTCACCCGCTCACACTGTTAGGCCTAATTGCTTCATTTCTTTTGCGATACCTTTTAAGGCTTTCGGGCTTAATATCACCTTTCCACCTGCTAAAGAAATATTGTCGTAGCTAATTTCACCCGTAACAGCACATGCATTTGATACTCTATATTTTCTTAAAACAATTTCATCTTTATTAACAAACACTTCTACTGGATCACCTTCAACTATCTCTAAAACACGACGTAATTCTATTGGTATTACTACACGTCCCAAATGATCTATTTTTCTTGCGATACCAGTTGATTTTTGTTTTCTCAAAACCACTGTATCTTCATTTCTATAAACCTCAATTAAATCACCATCTGTAATATCTTGTGCACGACGAATTTCAATAGGAAGTACAAAACGCCCTAAGTTATCAATTTTCCTTACAATACCTGTTGCTTGCATGTTAATTTCTCTCCTCTATGATTAATTTTTATATTCTTCACTTCATCACCATCTCACCAGGTTTAAAAATCAAATAGAGATAGTTGTTCGGCCTTTTCAATTTGAGGTGCTACTTCTACTAAAACCAGCGGTGAACATGCTGCTTCCTCCTCTAATACCGCTGAAACATCACCATCAAACCACCGCCATGTTATAAAACTACTTTTCGGATGGCATCCCAGAAACTTCCCATCACTTACCCGGTACACGTAGCAATTTTTACTGGATTGGCTATGTGCATATTTACTTGCACTTAATAAGTACTTATGTCCTATTTTTAAATTAAGAGTATTGATTGTGCTTTCTGCTACTACGACAGCTTCATCTTGCAAATCAATTTGCGCGGCAGCCATTTCCTCTTGAGGACTTTGTTTTATATGTTCCATTCCTACTCTTTGTATGTAATGTCCATCGGAGTCCGGCTGCTCCATCCTTAACTGAATCCCAAACATTTCACCCGGTATTACAAAATCTACGGTTCCCCAGCCATTAAAAAGTAAATCTTCAACAAAAACTCTATCCCCTTCAGCGATCATGCGAGCACCTCCTAGTTAATTTGCGGTAGTGCAGCAAGGTAATCTAATGCGATTCCTCTTCCTGGTCCACATCGGATGCAATTTTCTACAAAGAATTGATAAGGAATACTTTTTCTTCCTCCTTGCACTGCTTCCGCCCACCATTCTGCTAGTTGGTCAAACATTAATATGTAGTGTTCTTGATGTAACGAAAACTCTACTAACATAAAGCTAATACCTTTTTGTTGTTGGTGTTTCCGTAAATATGTTACTTGGTGACTTTTTATATTTTGTAGCGGAAAATTCGTTTTATTTGTTGTGCTTTTCGCATCAAATGCGATGGATACTCCATTTGTTATTCCTTTATAATCTACGGTACTTTTATGGTCATACCAACCGCTTGCTATCTGCCCACGCTGATCTAATTTCTTCACCTTAACTGGAGTTGCTACTTTATCAATCAATGCTACTTCCCTAGCATCATATTGTGCATTTGCAGTTTCTATAGCGATTTCTAAAGGCTTCCCTCGGTTTGCGTAATTCGTTGCTTTTTTCACCATCTCACCACCTACTTATCACGATTAAATTTCTCGTCATTAAGGATCCAACCTTTCATATCCGAATCAGGGATATAATCAGTAACTTCCCATTCGATTGATAAGGAATAATTTTTGACGTATCTTTGTAGCGTGGAAAAAGCAATTAAATTGGTAGATATTAGAAGTTTGAGTTTGGCACAACTCAAAGATGCACTGGTAGAAATGGGCG
>NZ_JAYLLN010000058.1:0-14596 GCF_037126265.1 Sphingobacterium tenebrionis | reverse complement strand
GCTGAAAAGTACAAAACATCGACTTGCAGCCTAATATTGCTCATGAAATTATAATGGAGCTCCAGAAAGCTATAAAACAGAAGAAGGTGCCTTTTTAGACACCTTCTTTTTAAGATATTTTTGAATTAATTATTTCGCGTAGGAAACCGAACGTGTTTCACGAATTACTGTTACTTTAATCTGTCCTGGATAGGTCATTTCTGTTTGGATGCGGTTCGAAAGATCAGCCGCCAAAATCTCTGCTTGGGCATCGGATACTTTCTCACTTTCCACTACAACACGTAATTCACGACCAGCCTGGATAGCAAAGGTCTTTTCAACTCCAGGATAAGATAAAGCTAAATCTTCCAATTCCTTCAATCGTTTGATATAGCTTTCCACTACTTCACGTCGTGCACCTGGGCGAGCACCGGAAATAGCATCACATGCCTGTACGATTGGAGAGATCATCGATGTCATTTCGATTTCATCGTGGTGCGCTCCGATGGCGTTACATACATCAGGATGCTCCTTATATTTCTCTGCCAACTGCATACCTAAAATCGCGTGAGGCAATTCTGGATTATCATCGGGCACTTTACCAATATCATGTAATAGACCAGCACGTTTTGCATGTTTCACATTCAATCCAAGCTCTGACGCCATTGTTGCCGCAAAGTTTGCCACCTCACGGGAGTGCTGCAATAGGTTCTGTCCGTAAGAAGATCTATAACGCATTCTTCCAACCATACGGATCAATTCTGGGTGAAGACCATGAATACCTAAATCGATCACGGTACGCTCACCAATCTCCACAATTTCATCTTCGATCTGTGTTCTGGTTTTTGCAACCACCTCTTCGATACGAGCTGGGTGGATACGACCATCCGTAACCAAACGGTGTAGGGATAATCTCGCAATCTCACGACGTACAGGATCAAATCCGGAAAGGATAATCGCCTCAGGCGTATCATCAACGATGATCTCCACACCTGTTGCTGCTTCTAGTGCACGGATGTTTCTTCCCTCACGGCCAATGATACGACCTTTGATCTCATCGTTTTCAATATTGAAGATCGATACGGTATTTTCGATTGCTGCTTCGGTTGCTGTCCGTTGGATGGTTTGGATAACCACTTTTTTAGCTTCTTTAGACGCTGTTAATTTCGCCTCATCCACAATATCCTTGATCTGAATGATCGCTTGGGACCTTGCTTCTTCTCTTAGGGAAGTAACCAATTGCTCCTTGGCTTCATCCGCTGAAAGACCTGCAATGGTTTCCAATTGCTTGATGTGTTGACCTTTCAATAGTTCAACCTCTTCCTTTTTCTTTTCGTTCAGCTCGACCAATTGATCTAGCTTCTTAGCTTTACCGTCCAGATCCTGTTTCTCGCGGTTCAAGTTCTCCAATTTCTGGTTCAGGGATTGTTCCTTCTGACGGATGGTATTCTCTTTTTGAGCAACAGTATTATTACGTTGACTTACTTCTTTTTCATGCTCAGCTTTCAATTGAAGGAATTTCTCCTTAGCTTCCAATTGACGCTGTTTCTTGACATGTTCTGCCTGCTGTTCTGCATCCTTAATAATCTGTGCAGCCTTTTCCTGCGCCGATTGTTCCTGCTTCTTGAACAACATCTGTAATAGATATCGTCCAATAAAAACACCCACAACCAGTGCAATTATTATTGATATAGTAGTTGATATCTCCATTTTTATTGATTTATATGTTAATGTAATAGCAATTATTTTCCAAAAAAAAACCGCAATTAAATTAATCAGGTACCATGTATTATTAAACTTCGATTACACATGATTTGAGCGTATGATCATGACCTAGATGGCTTTCGCAAAATGGCCTACATCTTTGTAATTGCTCGTGATATTGAAGCGTTAAGTTTAAAATAGTGACAACCCGAATTTAATTGCGGCAAATTCGTCGTTAGAAGCTCTAATGTATAAGAACGCAAACGTTATTTCTTAAAGAAATCTGTCAATAGGTTATCCAATTCGTGAATGCTGCGTTCCAAACCAACATCTTGGCTCGTAGCGCTCTTTTCAGCTTTGATCATCCCTGTAGCATACTGGAGTACACACATGGACAAAAGGTCTTGCTTATCACGAACTGCATAATTATCCTGCAGTTCCTTTATTTTTTCGTTTATTAATTTCGCTGCATGACGAATAACCTCTTCCTCTTCCGTGTCAACACGTAAAGGGTATACTCGATCAGCGATATTTATTTTTATGGAAATTTCTCCCATGTTTTTTTGAGCTTAATAACGTTATAAATCTTTCCTAACCCTACTTATCCTACTTCAAAAGACTTATACATTTGTCTATTTCTCGCACAAAATCGTTAATTTTTTGTTTTGTGTCAAGTATTTTTTCATTTATTGCGGCTTTATCCACGTCCGAATTCTCCAAGGATTTGGCAACTGTCAGAGCTTTAACCTTTTCCTCCAGCTGTTTAACCTTTTCAGAACTCGTCTCGAAGGCTACCTGCAATGATTGAACTTCCAGTTTTAATAGATCGTTTTCCTCTTGCAGGGCTTCACTTAATTGAATAAGGTTTTTCGTTTTCTCAACGATAATATTCATTTGTGAAGATAAAGACGCCATAGTATTTCGCAATTATATGTTGAATTAACGCACTGATGCGCCAACCTCTTTCTCAAAGTTAATAATTAATTTTTGAATTATGCCATCAATCTGTTTATCGGTTAACGTTTTCTCCTCATCCTGAAGCACAAAACTTAACGCGTAAGACTTCTTACCCTCAGGTAATTTATCCCCTTTGTACACATCGAAGATCTGAACCTCTTTTAACAATTTACGTTCAGTTTTATTCGCAATTAAACGTAATTGGTCAAAAGTGACTTGATCATCCAATAAAAGGGCTAAATCTCTACGCACAGATGGGAATTTCGATACCTCCTTATAGGTAATCCGATTTTTCTTGATCACCTTCAACAGCAGATCCCAATCAAATTGGGCGAAATAGATAGGTCCACTCACATCAGCCTTTTTCAGGTTCGCTTTTGATACCGACCCGAAGGATACCAATACCTTCTCACCTTTTCTATAACTCAAACCAAAATCAAAATAGTTTCCGGCATATTCTTCTACACGAATCCCTTCCACCTTTAAGCGCTTGATGATGCCATCTACAGCTGCTTTGATGTCGTAGAAACTAACGTTTGATCCTGCATTGTTCCATTGTTCCGCGTCTTTTCTTCCGGCAATAGCCAACCCGAACAATTGTTTCTCTACATATTGTCCATCCAAAAGGTTATAGGAACGTCCGTATTCGAAAACTTTCAAGTCTCCGTTTTTCCGATTCTGGTTATACCCTACCGCAGTCAATGCCGAGAACAATAGGTTCTGACGCATTACATCCAAATCCGAACTCAAGGGGTTCAACAGATGAACTGCTGTTGCATCATCTTCCAAATAATCGGACTTGGTTAAAGAATTGCTCAAGATTTCGCGGTATCCATTTCCGATAAGGAAATCAGCAACCTGATTCAATAGCACTTCTTTATCCGGTTTCTCCGAAGTATTCAGCGAAGCTTTGATCTGCGATTTTAATTCAATATTGTTATATCCATAGATACGTAAAACTTCTTCTACCACATCGATTTCACGGGTAACATCAACTTTAAATGCTGGAACCAATACATCAAAACCTTCCGATGTTTCATTCTTTGTTTCGATCCCTAAACTCGTAATGATGGATTTGATCTCTTCTGCAGGAATATCCTTTCCAATCACGCGTTGCACACGACGGTAATTCACCGCGAATTCAAATGGTTTTATAGGCTCAGGGTAAATATCTACAACGGAAGAAGAAACTGTTCCGCCTGCTACCTCAGCGATCAATATGGCCGCTTTTTTCAATGCTTCTACAGTAATATCCGGATTTGTACCACGCTCAAAACGGAAAGATGAATCTGTTTTAAGACTATGGCGTTTAGAAGTTTTACGAACGCTTACGGGGTTAAAATAGGCTGATTCCAAGAAGATGGAAGTCGTGCCTTCCGTTACTCCGGAATACTCACCACCAAACACCCCTGCAATACACATCGGTTTTTCCGCATCAGCGATCACAAGATCTTCTGCAGCTAATTTACGCTCTACGCCATCTAAAGTTTTGAATAATTCACCTTCAACAGCTCTTCGGACAACCACTTTATTTCCAGCTATTTTATCCGCATCGAATGCATGTAATGGTTGACCTAAATCATGAAGGATATAATTCGTCACATCTACAATATTATTGATGGAACGAACGCCTATAGCCTGTAGTTTTGTCCTTAACCATTCTGGAGACTCTCCTACTTTGATATTACTGATATTGACACCGGAATATCTTGGTGCGTCCTCCGTAGACAAGACTTCCACTAGGGTTCCTGTTGCATCTGAAGATTGAAAATCCGAAGTATCCACTGGCTTGGTAGACGATCTGAAGTAAGCCGCCAAATCCCTGGCAACTCCTAGATGAGAAGCCGCATCGGCACGGTTCGGTGTCAATCCGATCTCATAACAATAATCGTCCTCCATGTTGAAATAGGTCTTCACTAAACTACCTACTTCTGCATGTTCATCCAGCTCTACAATACCCGCATGAGAAGTACCTAAACCAATCTCATCCTCACCACATAACATGCCTTCCGAAACTTCGCCACGGATCTTAGATTTCGTGATTTTGAAAGGTTCTCCGTTGGTCGGATGACAGGTGGTTCCTACCGTAGCAACAATTACCTTCAAACCTTTACGCACATTTGGCGCGCCGCAAACGATGTGCAACAGCTCTTCTGCACCGACATTTACCGTGGTAACCCTCAATTTATCTGCATTGGGATGTTGTTCACAAGTAATTACTTCGCCCACAACCAATCCTTCCAAACCACCTGGAATACTTTGCTCCACTTCTAACAGTTCCACCTCAAGACCAATATCAGTAAGAATAAGGGATAACTCCTCTGGAGTTTTATTTATATCTATAAAGTTTTTTAACCAATTATATGAAATTCTCATATGTTCTTTTTTTCGAATTACAAAGATAGAAATTATGACCGAATTACCTATCTAAACCACATAATCGAACCAAATGATGGTAGCCAATTCCAAAATATTCCTGAATCGATTTTAACTTCTCTCGTATTTGTGTTTGTTTATTGGGGTTTACCTCTTTTTTCAAGCCTACGATCATCACATTTTTAGGCGTATGCTGATCGGAAATGAATTGCATGACCCTGGTTTCATAGCCATAATATTCCAATACCAGGGCTCGAATGCTATCGGTCAACATTTCCGCATGTCTCTCCAAAAATATCCCATATTTCAACATAAAATCAAGTTCATTTTTTGCCTTGAACTTTTCCAATTCTCTACGAACTTGTTTATGACAACATGGAGCAACAACAATCAAAGCCGATTCATCCTGCAGGCCCTTATAAATGGCATCATCTGTAGCCGTATCACAGGCATGCAACGCAATCAAAACATCAACCTTCTCTTCGGGTTTATAATTCTCAATCGTTCCTTGAACGAAATGAAGGTCATCAAAAGCACTGTCCTTAGCGACCTGATTGCAGAATTCTACCAGATCTTCACGGAATTCCACCCCATTTACCAGCACATCCTGCTGCAGACTGGATTTTAAATAATCATAAAGCGCGAAAGTCAAATAGCCCTTACCCGCACCCATATCTACGATGTTAAGCTTTTTATCTTTGGGTAATTCTGCCAAGGAAGAACTTAGTATTTCGATATAATGGTTGATCTGTTTCCATTTGTCCTGCGCACTTTTATAGACTTTACCTGAAGCATCAGTTAAGTTGAGCGATTGAAGGTATGGCTTGGAAAGATCAGTAATTTTTCTTTCCTTCTGCTTATCGTGCAATAGATTTACAAAGGTCTCTTCTTTCACGTTTTCTCTCCTCTCCATCCAATCCCCTTTCTTATTCCTTTGGAAATGGAGGATTTCATTTGTCCTTTGCAGACTGATATTCCGGAAGCCTTTAAATTCGGTGAGATTTAAAATGGTTGCTAAAGCATCGGAAGAATTAAAGTTCTTTGTGACATCCTTCGTTTTATAACGGTAAACAAAAGACAGCATCAGTTCCCGTTTGATCAGGACCAATTTAATATAAACGTTCTTCAGTTCGCTTTCCGGACCTTTATAGTTTGATAAGGTTAGTTTCTGTAAATCCTGTTTTTTTATCCCTTCATCAAATGAGGAGATAAAATGGTCGAATGGGCTCATATAAATGTATTAAGTCCCAAAGATAGTTATAGCATTTTTAACAATAAAATGAATGATTATAAGTAGGCAAAGGTTGTGGGATTAGCTATCTTTGGGATATGCAGAATCCACAGATAAAAGCGGTCTTTTTTGATATAGACGGCACATTGATTAGCTTCAAAACCCATGAAGTACCTAAGTCTACCATTGAAGCCATTAAAGAGTTGCAAGATAAAGGGATCAAGGCCATTCTGGCAACTGGAAGGTCCATCAATAGTATTGAACATGTAAAACATCTTGATTTTGATGGTTATATCACCTTCAATGGAGGGTATTGTTTAACGAAGGATTTGGAGGTATTGTACAGGGAGCCCATTGATGCGAGAGATATTGAATCGGTATTGGCCTATGCAAAGGAAAAGGCTTTGAGTTTTTCTTTCATGTCGGAAAGAGAGATAACCATACATGATGTTACGCCGGAAATTGCGGGGATGTATGCTCATTTGAATTTACCAGTTCCGAAATTGGTGGATATGGAGACCGTAGATACTGGAAGTATATTGCAGACCAATATTTTTCTGGGTCCGGAGGAGGAACAGGAATTTATGGAAAAGGTGATGCCAAACTCGCTATCTTCTCGTTGGACGCCCCTGTTTGCGGATGTGAATCCGAAAGGATTGAGCAAAAAAGTAGGGATCGATATTTTTTGTAAGCATTTTGGGGTGGAATTGGAGGAAACGATGGCCTTTGGTGATGGTGGTAATGATATTAGCATGCTGAAGCATGTGAAAGTGGGTGTAGCGATGGGAAATGCAAACCCGGAAGTGAAGGAAATTTCAGATTATGTGACGGATGATGTGGATGATGATGGGATCTGGAACGCGCTGAAAAAGTTTGAGGTGATTTAACGTCATTGCGAGGATAAGCGTCATTGCGAGGAACGAAGCAATCTTTGAACGTCATAGTGAGGGTAAGCGTCATTGCGAGGAACGAAGCAATCTTTGAACGTCATAGTGAGGGTAAGCGTCATTGCGAGGAACGAAGCAATCTTTAGCCTTTGTCATCCTGAGCGCAGTCGAAGGATCTGTACGGTTACATACGAACAGATGCTTCGACGATGCTCAGCATGACATGCGGGAAGATTGCTTCCTCGTACCTCCTCGCAATGACGGGTAAAGTTCCTCGCAATGACGAAAACCTCCTACCTAAACAATATCCTGTTTAGCCATCAAATATCTTTCCGCTTCCAGCGCAGACATACAACCTGTTCCAGCTGCAGTAATCGCCTGACGGAAAACATGATCCTGCACATCTCCACAAGCAAAAACTCCCGGAATATTCGTCGCTGTACTATCTGCTTTGGTAATCAAATAACCAGTCTCATCCATATCCAAAACACCTTGGAACAATTCCGTATTCGGTTTATGCCCAATCGCCACAAAAAATCCAGTAATATCAATATGACTTACCGCCTCTGTCTGGTTATTCTTCACGCGAAGTCCAGTTACAACCTGACCATCTCCTAAAATCTCCTCAGTCTCGGTATTATACAATACCTCAATATTTTCGGTGTTCATCACGCGGTGAACCATGGCCTTAGAAGCCCTGAATTCATCACGACGAACCAACATATATACTTTTCTAGCCAATTTTGCCAAGTAAGTTGCCTCTTCCGCTGCTGTATCTCCAGCGCCTACGATCGCTACATCCTGACCTTTAAAGAAAAATCCATCACAAACCGCACAGGCAGATACTCCAAAACCATTGTACTTTTGCTCCGAATCCAATCCTAACCATTTAGCCGTTGCACCAGTAGCGATAATAACAGTCTCAGCCTCAATATGCTTAACCCCATCAATCTCTACTTTATGTATACCACCATCTCTTGAAAAATCAACCTTTGTCGCATAGCCGAAACGAACGGAAGTTCCAAAACGTTCCGCTTGCGCACGAAGATCTTCCATCATAACCGGACCAGTAATCCCTTGCGGATATCCCGGAAAATTATCTACTTCTGTAGTCTGGGTCAATTGACCACCTGGTACCATACCTGTATACACAACAGGTTTTAAATCGGCTCTAGCTGCATAAATAGCTGCAGTGTAACCCGCAGGTCCAGACCCGATAATCAAACAACTTACTCTTTCTATTTCTTCCTCAGTTTTCATCATAATATTATATTGGTTCTATTTCTTAAACTTATCTTGTAAACCTTTCAACATATCATCCGTGATCGGTTTTGCCGGTTCTTGTTTTTTATATGCCGGTTTTACCACATTAGACGGTCTTACAGGCTCACTTGTCCCTTGCTTATTTTCTTTTCTTTTGTTCTTGTAATCGTTCCATATATTCTCCAACACCTTTTTGGTGTACAAAGGGAAATCGCCATTCTGCATCCATGCATAATAACTTGGCTCCACCTCGAAAATATCCACCACCTTTCTGCCCTTATGTTTACCAAAGTTGATCGTTGGATCACCATCTTCATCAAATACCAAACGGCCAGCAAAATCCACTGGCTTGCTCAAGTTGGTAAAACTATGCAAAGCTTCCACATCATTCACCACCGGTTTACTTACCTGACCGTGCTTGTCTTCATAATCTACCCCATCGTATTTACTTAACTGGGCTTTTAACACTTCATAGGTAGCTCGCACATCCGCCTCTGCCGTATGGGCATTCGTCAGGTCTTGATCACAGTAAAATTTATACGCCGCCTTCAATGTCCGCTGTTCCATTTGATGGAAAATATTCTGTACATCCACAAATGCACGGCCATCCAACGAAAAGTTCACGCCAGCACGAAGGAATTCCTCCATCAGCATAGGCACATCAAATTTATTGGAATTATAACCAGCTAAATCAGCGTCGCCAATAAATTCTGCAATTTCTTTTGCACGAGCCTTGAAAGGAGGCAAATCTTTTACATCTTCGTCATAGATACCATGAAACATGGATGACTCTGCTGGAATAGGCCTTTCAGGATTTACCTTAAGCGTCAATGTTTCTTCTTTTCCTCCAGGAGAAACCTTTAATATCGACACTTCAACAATTCTATCGGTAGCAACATTCACACCGGTAGTCTCCAAATCGAAGAATGCTAAAGGTCGCTTTAAATTCAATTCCATGCTGTTTTTTTAATTACGGTTTTTCAAAGTTCCCAAAAATACAAAAACTATCCATCAGAACAGCCTAGTAGCACGACTAAAAAATTAATTCATTGTAAAATTTTTGATTTCCCAATTCATGATTTACCTTTGTCGCATCAATGAAGAAATGGTTAATATATCTGCTTATTCCTGTTATGTTGCTGCAGAGCAACAGTACTTTGTTGATTTGTACCTCTTTTTATTACAACCAAAATTATATTGAGAAGTACCTCTGTATTCAGCGGAATATGGAAAACAACAATTGTCATGGCCAATGTTACCTGGCTAAAAAACTAAAAGCCCAACAGGAACATGAACAGGAAAACTTCAAAGTAAACCTACAAGAGAGCATTTCTATGCTTGAATTGGTGTTTTCTTTACAACGCCCGATTTCCGCGGAGATCGCTGAACAACCCTACAACCTCTTCGCTTCCAACCTGCATCCAAAACTATTGGTTGGAGGTCTTTTCCGTCCCCCTCTCATTTAATATTCTTTTTCAACCAAATTCCTATTACTATATCCATGATGTGGTCAGGAATCCTATTGAATATTTTATTTAAACGAAAAAACCATGAATATCAGATTATTCCTATGTTGCCTATTAATAGGTAGCACCTTATTCTCTTGTCAAAAAAATGACATCACTTACGATCAGAACAAAAAAGGATCCGTTAAGCTAAAGTTTGACCATATTGTTTCCGGAAAAACACTGCAATTGAAAACTGGCGAATACAGCAACAGTTTTAATGAACGTTACAAGATCGACATCCTTAAATATTATATCAGCGACATTAAACTGATCAATGATCAGGGCAAGGTGTTCATACTACCAAAAAAGGAATCCTTTTTTCTGATCGACGCGGAAAAACCGTCCTCCCTATTCCCCATGTTTGAGGTACCGGAAGGAAATTACACCCATTTGCAGTTTATACTAGGCATCGATGAAGAAACCAGTAAATCTCCAGCCGAAAATAGAACAGGCGTTTTAGACATTGCGACTTCAGGCATGTACTGGGGTTGGAATTCAGGTTATATCTTTTTCAAAATGGAGGGCATTTCTGACGCTGTTCCAAATGATAGGAAGCGGTTTGCCTATCACATCGGTTTATTCGGTGGCTATGATAAACCCACTAAGAACAACATCAAAACCATCGACCTGGATCTAGGCAAAGCTGGTTCCGCACAGGTTAAGGCAGGTTACAGTTCGGATATACATCTTTTGGTCGATATTGGTAAAGCTTTGGATGGCACAAATAAAATGAGCATCGCAAAAAATCCAATGGTCATGGTGAGTGGTCCTAATGATCTTATCGCCGATAATTATAAGGATATGTTCACGCACGACCATACTCACAACCAACAAAAACTCCCAAATGAATAGGCAGATCTTTTGGGTAATGGTGACGATTTTAAGTTTGGTATTTGCCTGCCAGAAATCAGAGGAAATCATTGAAAACAAGTTCAGGGGCTTTAAAAAGCCTCTGAATTTCCCTGAACCCACCTATAATTTCGCTGGCAATCCTATTTCGGAGAAAGGCTTTGCATTGGGAAAAAAATTGTTCTACGACCCAATCCTTTCAAGAGACAATAGCATTTCCTGCGGAAGTTGCCATATTGCGCAACATGCCTTTACACACCATGGTCATGATGTAAGTCATGGAATTGAGGACAGGCAGGGAACACGCAACAGCATGCCACTCTTCAACCTGGCTTGGAACAGATCTTTTTTTTGGGATGGCGGGGTATTCCACCTCGATCTATTCCCCATTGCCCCAATCGAGAACCCCTTGGAAATGGATGAAAAACTTAGCAACGTATTACAAAAACTCCAACAGTCGAATACATATCCAAGGCTATTCAAGGAAGTTTTTGGAACCTCTGAGATCAATAGCATCAACATGTTCAAAGCCATGTCGCAATTTATGGTCATGCTGGTTTCCGATCAGTCGAAATACGATAGAGTAATGCGAATGGAAGCAACCTTTTCGGCAGAGGAAAATGCTGGCTATGTAATTTTTCAAGCCAATTGCAATGCCTGCCATCAGGAACCTTTGTTTACAGACCAACAATACCGGGATAATGGTATTGGCGAAAACAGCATCAAGGATCAGGGTAGATTCGAAATCTCCCAATTAGAGGAAGACCGTTTGAAATTTAAGGTGCCGAGCCTACGAAATCTGCGATACACTGCTCCTTACATGCATGACGGGCAATTCAAAACGTTAGAAGCAGTCATCAATCATTACCGCAGGGAAATAAAGGCGACCAAAAATCTGGATCCCTTTTTAAAAGAAAAAATGAAAATCGAGTTATCAGATCTGGAAGTCCAACAATTAATGGCCTTTCTCAACACATTGAACGATGACAATTTTGTTAACAACAGCTTATATCACGAATTCTAATGAAAAAAATAATCTTATCCGTTTTTTTATTTCTCCATTTTGTACCCACCTTTGCTTGCGACATCTGTGGATGTGGCGTTGGAGGTAACTATATCGGACTTTTGCCCGATTTCAACAAGCGCTTTGTCGGATTACGCTATCAATTCAACAAATTGACGACACAGTTGGACGTACAGGGCAATCGATCAGTATTAACTACTGATGAAAAATATCAATCCATGGAATTATGGGGCGCATGGAACATCAAGGAGAAATGGCGAGTCCTCAGCATCATCCCCTATAACTTCAATGAAAAATTTACTGAAGGTAATAATTCGTTAAGGAGAAAAAATGGTCTAAGCGACCTGGTCATCCATGGTTATTACCAAGTGTTTGGTCGATCTAGTAGTTCTAAGCAGAATAAACTTATCGTACAAGGCCTTTGGTTAGGTATGGGCTTGAAGCTACCTTCGGGTAAATACGATGTTCAGGAACAAAAAAACGCACAATCCGTAAATCCCAATATTTTTCAATTAGGAACAGGATCTTTAGACTTCATCCCAAGTTTGATGTATGATATCCGGATTCAAGATTTTGGAATCAACAGTAACGTCAGCTATAAGATCAATACCGAGAACAAAGATCACTATCGTTACGGCAATAAAATAGCAGCCAATGCCTCAGCCTATTATAAGATCGCTTTGGGAAAGGACAAACGAATAGCTCCAAATCTAGGATTAGCCTATGAAAACCAATGGAAAGATCGGAATAATGATTTTTTGGTCCATGAAACCGGAGGAGATTTGCTGAATGGAAGTATTGGAGTGGAAAGCAACTGGAACAGGCTCTCCCTAGGGATTAATTTCCAAAAACCGATACATCAGGACCTTGGAAACCATAGGATACATGCTGGGAACAGGATCTTAACCCATATCTCCTATTCCTTTTAAATAATAAGCTAAAAAATTGGAGAAATTTTAATGTCGAATAAAAAAAGCAGCTTTTAAAAGCTGCTTTTTCTATATTTTATAAAGCTTATCTATAAGCTACAAGATTATTAACCTAAAACTTCCTTAAGTCGTGTAACTTGGTGATCCACCAATTTCTGAAGTGGGCCGGAAGCCATCATCTTCATCATCATATTCAGTTCAGCTTCAATAACAAACGTAGCTTTTGTAGTTGTTTCTGTTTCTGGTTCCACTTTCCAACGCAAGGTAATTGCAAATGGTGCTTCTTCCGATGGTACACTAACTAATTCTTTGTTCTCTATACGTTCGCTGATTCTCAACGCTAGTTTTGCCATGTTTTTGATGGTGAACTTCGCTTCATCAGCAGTTGAGGTCCAGTTATAGATATTATCTGGCATCAATTGCTCATGGTTGTTCAAATCTGCTAGAAATTGATAAACCTCTTCTAAAGGTTTATGGATAATGGTAGAATTTTGAATGATAGTCATAGCGAATAATTCAATTATTATAATTCAGGGTTCCAAGAAGCTGGATCTTGTCTCCATTTTTCCAACAGTTCAATATCCGATTCTTTGATATAACTGTTTGAGGCAGCTACCCGAATCAAGGCCTCATAATTACATAAACTGTGGAAAGTACATTTCGCATCTTCAAAGGTTTTGCGGGCTTCATCCAAACCGTAAGTAAAGATTGAAACCAACCCCACCACATTGCATCCTGCTTCGCGTAAGGCTTTAACAGCGACTAAGCTGCTTTTTCCTGTAGAAACCAAATCTTCCACCACAACTACACGTTGACCAGAAATCACCTCTCCTTCAATAAGATTCTGACGACCATGATCTTTCGCACTGCTGCGTACATAGGAAAAAGGTAAACCTAGATCCTGTGCTACAAGTACACCTTGAGGGATACCTGCCGTTGCCACACCCGAGATCATATCCACCGATCCAAATTCCTCTTGGATCAATTGGGAAAGCTTCTGACGGATGTATGTACGGATAGCGGGATGAGATAAAGTTACTCGATTATCACAGTAGATTGGTGACTTCCAACCCGAGGCCCATGTAAAAGGACTTTTAGGTTGTAATTTTATTGCTTTAATTTGCAATAAGGATTCAGCAACTTTTTGTTCAACCTCATTTAAATAATTCATGGCACAAATTTATAAAATTTATATGAACCAATCTCTGTTAATTTTGGCAGATTTCACCCCTCATATAAAAGAAAATGTTCAAACGATTGGTTTACAAGACATTGATTTGGAAAAACTTTTTATAGAGTCTTCAAAACTTCAAGAAAAAACAATCTACTTATACATACACGAAAATTTCCAAAAAGTTTTCAAGAATATCATCAGTACCACCAGGATTATTAAAGCTGCTGGAGGCTTAGTAAAAAACGGAAATGGCGAATATTTATTTATTCACCGATTGGGAAAATGGGATCTTCCTAAAGGTAAAGTGGAGGATGGTGAAAAGATGAAAGAAGCCGCCAAAAGAGAGGTGGAAGAGGAATGTGGCGTGAAGATCAACTACCTAGGAAAAAAAGTGGCCACTTCATACCATACTTATTACATGCGAGGAAAGTTTGTGCTTAAGCAAACAAAATGGTACGATATGGGTGTGAATAAAATCCCTAAACTTACTCCCCAATTAGAAGAAGATATTGATGCCGCGGAATGGCTTAAAGTCTCCGAACTGAAAAAAGTAAAGGATAATACCTATCCTTTGATCTATGATATCGTAAAAAGAATAAAAACCGTGTCCAATCCTAAAAAAGCTATACACAAAAACAAAGTGTATGGAAACAATAGAAAGAGAGTTTGAGTTCGCGGAGCGGACCAGTAAGAAGCAGCCATTCGACAAGCGTCT
>NZ_JAYLLN010000057.1:0-16048 GCF_037126265.1 Sphingobacterium tenebrionis | reverse complement strand
AAAACAAATTTTCAGAAATCCTTAGAACAAAAATGACCGAGTAAGATAAATCTTGTACTCAGTCATTTCTTTAAATCTCATTAAAAAGTTGAGACTTTTTCAGTGCCCTCAGGCAAACCTACAAGTCTTTTTTACATGGTTTAATAACCTGCTGTGTTTAACAGCAATTTCTTTTTAATTGTTCTTTACTGAATATTAGTTCTTATCATTGGTCAATTTCCCAATGATCATCTCAATTACTGCCACTGCAATCGCAAAGAATAAGGCAGGCATAAAGCCATCTACCTCAAATTTTGTTCCCATGATCTTATCCGATAACATGATCATCAATACTGTAATGATAAATGAAACCAAACCGAACGTCAACCAATTTAATGGAAACGTGAATAATCGTAATATACCACCCACGATGGCATTTACGAAACCGATTACTAAGCCCGTCAAAATCGCCCAACCAAACCCTGCAACCTGTACACCTGGGATAATCCAAGACGCTATAGCAACGACTAAACCTGTAACTAAAAGACTAATAATGAACCTCATAACTTAATTGTTGTGTCTGACTGCACAAAATGTTCAAAATTGATGCCAATAAAGGGTTTAACAAGAAGGGAAAATTTTTGGTAACAAAAATAATATTATGCTAACATATAAAATTATTGTATATTCACTTTACAATTTTAAACAAAAAGGTTATGAAACAGGTATTGATGACACTTTGTGCGTTATTTATAACAGTTGCATTATATGCACAGAGCGATCCAATTTTGGGGAAATGGCAAAACCCAAGTGGAGAAGGAAGGATAGAAATCTATAAAAAAAATGGCGAGAAATTTTATGGTAAGTTGTACTGGATAAAAGACTCGGCAAAGAAAGACGCCAAAAACCCTGATCCGAAGTTGAGATCCAGGAACATCCAGGGCTTGGAAATCCTGAGTGGTTTTGTAAAAGAAAGCAAAACCTATGTGGATGGTACCATTTATGATCCAAAATCTGGAAAGACGTACAGTTGTAAGATGACCCTTAAGGGAGACGACAAATTGGACATCCGAGGTTATATCGGGATCAGTATGCTAGGTCGCTCAGAGACTTGGACAAGGATAAAGTAAAATAAGTAAACAACAGACAATAGGGGGTGGAGATTTATCTTCACCCTTTTTTATTGGTAATAAAGGCGTTGTTTTTGAAATTGAAGCAATCGTTTTCGTTCTTGCTACTGATAAAAAAGACTTATCTTAGCCTAACAAATTGAAATAATATGTATAAAACCTTAAAGCCCGCTTTAGAAAAAGAACTGGCAGCAATTAAAGAAGCTGGTTTATATAAAGAGGAACGCATTATTGTTACTCCTCAAGGTGCCGATATCAAAGTGAGTACAGGACAGGAAGTGATCAACTTCTGCGCAAACAACTACCTAGGACTATCCTCCCATCCCAAAGTGATCGAAGCTGCAAAGGCAAGTATCGATACGCATGGATATGGCATGTCTTCTGTAAGATTTATCTGTGGTACTCAAGATGTTCATAAAGAACTGGAAGCGAAGTTATCCAAGTTTTTAGGAACCGAAGACACCATTTTGTATGCAGCGGCATTTGATGCCAATGGTGGTGTTTTTGAGCCTTTGCTTTCTGCAGAGGATGCTATTATTTCTGATGAATTGAACCATGCCTCCATTATTGATGGGGTTCGTTTGTGTAAAGCTCAGCGATTCCGTTACAAAAACTGTGATCTGGCTGATTTAGAAGCACAATTGCAAGCTGCTTCTGGCGCTAGGCACAAAATCATTGTTACAGATGGTGCTTTCTCCATGGATGGATCGGTTGCTCCTCTAGATAAGATCTGTGACCTTGCGGATAAATACGAAGCATTGGTGATGATCGACGAATCGCACTGTTCTGGATTTATCGGAAAAACAGGTCGCGGTACCCATGAATTGTTCAATGTAATTGATCGTGTAGATATCATTACTGGAACATTAGGCAAGGCATTAGGTGGGGCTTCTGGTGGTTTTACTTCCGGTAAAAAAGAGATCATTGATATGCTTCGCCAGCGCTCTCGTCCATATCTATTCTCGAATACTTTAGCTCCGGCGATTGCAGGTGCTTCCGTGGCGGTGTTGGATATGTTGAGCGAAACGACAGAACTGCGCGATAAATTAGAAAGCAACACTACTTATTTCCGCGAAAAGATGACCGAAGCTGGTTTTGATATCAAACCAGGTTTCCACCCGATCGTTCCTGTGATGATGTATGATGCCAAGCTAGCGCAAGAATTTGCTTCGAAGATGTTGGATGAAGGTATTTATGTGATCGGATTCTATTATCCAGTGGTTCCACAGGGTAAAGCCCGTATCCGAGTACAGATTTCAGCAGGCCATGAAAAAGCACATTTGGATAAGGCAATCGCAGCATTTACCAAAGTTGGTAAGGAGCTCGGGGTTATCAAATAGTTTTTGATTTGCTCCTGACAGAATGATTTACGTTTCGAAAATACGCAAGTAATTGAAAATTAATTAAGAATAAATACTGTCCTAATAAAATATTAACAAAAATTTCTGAAAATTGAGGTGCAAAATATATATCTTTGCACCTCTTATTTTTTATAACACATTATTGCTCAATGCAGAATATTAGAAACATTGCGATTATCGCGCACGTTGACCACGGTAAAACGACCTTGGTTGATAAGATTTTACACTATACTAACCAATTCAGAGACAACGAAGAGTCGGGTGAGTTAATCCTTGACAATAATGATTTGGAGCGTGAGCGTGGTATTACGATTGTATCCAAAAACGTATCTGTAAAATATAAAGACACTAAGATCAACATTATTGATACGCCAGGTCACGCCGATTTCGGTGGTGAGGTTGAGCGTGTATTGAAAATGGCTGATGGTGTCGTGTTATTGGTAGATGCCTTTGAAGGTCCAATGCCTCAAACCCGTTTCGTGACTGGTAAAGCATTAGGATTGGGTATCAAACCTATCGTCGTAGTAAATAAAGTAGACAAAGAAAACTGTCGTCCTGAAGAAGTATACGAAAATGTATTCGATCTATTCTTCAGCTTAGGTGCTACCGAAGATCAATTAGACTTCCCAGTATTATATGGTTCTTCTAAACAAGGATGGATGTCGACCGATTGGACTAAACCAACAACCGACTTCACTTCCCTATTAGACGCGATCATTGAACATATCCCTGCTCCTAAAGTATCAGAAGGTACTTTACAGATGCAAGTAACTTCTTTAGATTATTCCACTTTCGTAGGACGTATCGCTATTGGTCGTGTTGTTCGTGGTTCCATCAAAGAAAACCAACCGGTATCTTTGGTTAAACGCGATGGCAAGATCGTAAAGTCACGTGTTAAAGAGCTTCAATTATTTGAAGGATTGGGCCGTGTGAAAGTTTCTGAAGTTCATGCAGGGGATATCGTTGCGGTAGTAGGTATCGAAGGTTTTGAGATTGGTGATACCATCGCTGATTTCGAAAATCCAGAACAATTAGAAGTAATGCACATTGATGAGCCAACCATGAACATGTTGTTTACCATCAATAACTCTCCTTTCTTCGGTAAAGAGGGTAAATTCGTTACTTCTCGTCACATCTACGATCGTTTACAAAAAGAATTAGAGAAAAATTTAGCATTGCGTGTAGTTCCTACAGAATCACCTGATGCTTGGTTGGTATATGGCCGTGGTATTCTTCACTTATCGGTTTTGATCGAGACGATGCGTCGTGAAGGTTATGAGTTACAGGTTGGGCAGCCTCAGGTAATCGTTAAAGAGGTTAATGGTGCTAAGCATGAGCCTATTGAAGAGCTTGTAGTTGATGTTCCTGCGGATGTATCCGGAAAGGTTATCGAATTGGTAACTCAACGTAAAGGGGAGTTATTGGTGATGGAAACCAAAGGAGATATGCAGCACTTGGAATTCTCTATCCCTTCTCGTGGTATCATCGGATTACGTAACAACGTATTAACGGCTACTGCTGGTGAGGCTGTAATGGCACACCGTCTAAAAGGATATGAGCCTTGGAAAGGTACTATCCCTGGACGTTTGGCAGGTGTATTGATCTCTTTGGATACAGGTTCTACAACTGCTTATTCCATCGATAAATTACAAGACCGTGGTCGTTTCTTCGTAGATCCAGGAGTGGATATCTATGAAGGTCAGATCTTAGGTGAGCATATCCGTGACAACGATTTAACGATCAATGTTACAAAAGGTAAGCAATTGACCAATATGCGTGCTTCAGGTTCTGATGATAATACACGTATCGCACCAGCTATTAAGTTCTCTTTGGAGGAATGTATGGAATATATCCAAGCTGATGAATACATTGAGGTAACTCCTCAAAGCATGCGTCTACGTAAGATCTACTTGACAGAAAACGAACGTAAAATCAATGCAAAGAAATTTGTATAAGGATTTACGGTAGTACAGTATAAAAAATAAGGGGTTGAAATTTCAACCCCTTATTTTTTATACTAATCTTTGTAAGAGATCGGCAATGATTTCCTGTAGAAAGGTAATTTTCTAATAGCTTTGTCATGCAGAGCGCAGTCGAAGCATCAGTAAGCTTACACAATCGTACAGATGCTTCGACTACGCTCTGCATGACATAAAGAGTTTCAGCGTGACATAAAGAGTTTCAGTGTGACATAAAAAGTTTCAGAATAAAATAGGGAACAGCCACAATTTCAATATCAAACTATATAAAAAATCTAACTACTAAATACTCACTACTAAATCCTCAAATAAAATGGAAGACGAAATAACCTGGCATAAAGTACCTGTAAAAATAGATGATACAAGAAACTATGTAAAAGCATTACATGTTGCTGGAAAGAAACTGTGTTTGATTCGTCAAGACGGTGTATTATCGGTTACTTCAAGTAGATGCCCGCATGCGGGTGCAGATCTTACCAAAGGCTGGTGTGAGGGTGAAAAGTTGATATGTCCCTTCCATAGGCATCGGTTTGATATCCGAACGGGTAAGGGCAATGAGAACCAAGGAAACTACATCCGCATGTATCCGCTTAAAAAGGAAGATGGTGAATATTATGTAGGCATCAAGAAAAGCCTTTGGGATAAGATTTTTGGATAGTTAGCATTTATCCAAAAATCTTTCGGATCCACTGAACGAATTTATGCGTTCTTTCCGAATATGGAAACCAGAACATTTTCGATAATGGGAATCCTTTTGCATCAGCCACTGCTCTTTCGTGCGAAAAAGCCCTAAATCCATACCAACCAGTAGATTGTCCAATACCAGAGTTATTAACCCCTCCAAATGGAAGCTTTGGGTGCATGATCTGAATCAGCGCATCATTGATGCAAGTAGAACCTGCACTAGTATATCGAATCACATGCTTATTAAAAATACCATCATTCGAAAAAACATAAAGTGCCAATGGTTTTTCTCTATCATTGATGAATTTTATGGCTTCATCGATTTGGCTATAATACACGATGGGAAATATCGGGCCGAAGATCTCTTCCGTCATCAAGGAGTTGGTCATGGCCACCTGTCCAATCACCGTCGGTTCGATATAAAGCTCCTTTTCATCTGTAGCTCCTCCAGAAATAACCTGCGCGCCTAAATGCTTCGCATCCGTTAATGCTTCGACCAAGCGATCAAATTGTTTTTTATTGATGATTCGTGCATAATCGGGAGAGTTTATGGCATCTCTTCCAAAAGCTTCCCGCAGCTCCTCTCGGAACACCTGTTCGATTTCACTTTTCAATTGCCGTGGTACCAGCACATAATCCGGTGCAATACAGGTTTGACCTGCATTTACAAACTTTGCCCAGATCAGGTTTTGAACCACCCTGCGGACATTGATGTTCCTATCCAAAACAGCAGGCGATTTTCCGCCAAGTTCCAACGTAATATCCGTCAGGTTCTTGCTTGCTGCTTCCATGATGATCTTGCCCACCGCAGGGGAGCCCGTAAAATGGATATGATCAAAACGAAGACTTAATAAATGGGTGGTTTCTTTCACTTCTCCCTCCAGCACAGCAACATGGTCCTCCGGAAATACTTCTTGCAGAATTTTCTTCACGATGCGGTTAGTATGCGGGGAAAATTCGGATAATTTAAGGATGGCGGTATTCCCAGCGGCGATACAAGCCGCCAGATGAACCAAGGGTAGCTGAAAGGGATAATTCCAAGGGGTGATAATCAATACATGCCCTTTGGGTTCATAATGAAGGTAAGCCTTTACATTGGTAAACATGGCCGACCAGCCCACCGATTTATCCTTTGTCCATTTTCCGATGTTCTTGATGATATGTTTAAGTTCCATTTCCACCGCCAGGATTTCGGTGATCGTAGATTCCAGGGCAGACTTATGGAAATCCTGATACAAGGCTGCTTGGATCTCATTTTCCGCTTCCTTTATTTTGGTCAATAGCTTACGCAGAAGCTGCTCCCTTTTGGAGGCGGGCAATTGCTTTATCTCTGCAGTGTTTTTCTGCTGAAGGGCATAAATCTTATCAATTTCGGAAAGGCTAGGATACTCCATGTGTGCTTAAATTAAATAGGAAAGAAAATATAGACAAAAAAACCCGAACAAATAGACTGTCCGGGTTTGGGATTTTTCATAGGTATGTAAAATCTTTATTTTTTATCCATGACTTCCGCTGCACGATATACCTCATCATCAGCTGTGAAAATCTTGAACTGTACATCATATTCTTCCGGAACATAGATGACAATGGGCATTTTTCCATTATAGTTTACCAAAGTTGGCTGGTTGGATACAAAAAGATTTCTTTTTGGTAATCCAGGACAAGCCATCTGTGTACTGATGATCTCTCCCTTCGTTTGGAATACATAATAGTTATATCCCCAACCTTGAAGATCTTTGGTCTCTAAAGTCCCTTGCAGACCAAAAGAATTACATCCATCCACTTCCATCATCTTACCAATGCTGAACTCGATTTTCTTCTTCTTATCATTCGCTGAATGCGGAACTTCGATGACCATTTTCTTATAGCCTTTTTCTGCTGCAGGAAAGATGTCTGTATTTACTTTTACGATTGTTTCTTGTGCCATTGCGCTATTACTGCTCAAACCTAGTCCGATAAAAAGGACTGCAACCAATTGAAGGAACTTAATTTTCATGTTATTTAATTTTAAATGTCGATGTGTTTTTGTTTTTTGCTGCTTTACAACGCATCAACTATAGCTAAGAGCCTTCTTGAACCAAAAGGTTTAATCGCTGTATGGAATTAATTTACTTTCATCTAATTCTTTTATCAGTGTTCTCGCCAAAATTCTATTTGGGTCAATCACGGGTAATCCAGAATATGATTTTTCTCGAAGCGCTAATGGAAGTTCTGTACAACCCAGGATGATTACTTGGGCTCCCTGTGCTTTAAGTTCCTTGATGGCGGCTACCAGCACATCATGTGCTCGGTTGGTCACCGGTGAGGAATAAGCTTTGATCCCATAGGTTTGATCGTAGATCGCTTGATGCACCTTTTGTTGGAGTTCATCATTGGGCTCCACACAGGTCAGTCCAAAGTTTTCCAGGACATTTTTGTATAGGCCGGTGTTTCTTGTTCCAATCGTAGAAAGTACTCCGACTTGAATATCACTATGATGTTCTTTGATGAATTTCGCCGTTTCCTCCACCATATGAAGGACTTTGATGTTTGACCCTTTACTGTGCAGTTCCTCTTGGATCACTTCAAATATCCTCGGCGAATGCGCGGTGTTACAAGGAATGGCCACCACTGTTGCGCCAGCCTTCTCCAATTCAAAAGCAATTTCAGCAATCGCATGGGCAGGATTTGTAATCTCTTCGCCTACCAGATAGGCCGTACGATCAGGAATCCTGTTCGACTGTGAGGATAATAACACCGGAAGATGATCTTGATCCCTTCTCGCGTCTGTTTCCTCTATTATTTTTTTAACGATATCGACACCTGCTAAGGGGCCGACACCTCCTACAATTCCAATCATAATAGCATCTTTTCAAAAATAACGCCAATATTTCTTTTTTATGAAGCTTATTGCTTTACCGCCCTTGGAAGTTTATCCTGATGAAGGCTGTTGTATTTTTTTAGGATCTTAACTGTTTCCTGGATAGGGATGGCCTTTACTGTCCTACCATTGATACCTTTCATGTCCTCTGCCATAAACATGGAGTTCAAAATCGCTTCTTCCGTAGCCTCCCATACCGCCATGAAAAGGGGCGACATGTAATCATTTCCCACTTCGGGGGCATTTCTTTCTATTTGTTCGGATGAATGAGGTATCCGAACAGATTGATGGGTACTGAAGGCGATGGAATAATCCCCCGATCCATTGGAAGAGAAAGACCCAACATTTCCAAAAGCTATATAGGATCGTTTGGCCAATCGTTCTAGGTTTCGTGCCGATAAGGGTGCATCCGTAGCAATAACAATCATACAGGATCCGTCTACCTTATGGGCTTCTTTGGGTTCCTGCATGTAAAAATTGTGCAATTCGCGACCAACTGGGGCTCCGTTGATTTCCAAGACCCCACCAAAATTGGTCTGTACCAATACACCGACCGTATATCCACCTCTTGATTCCGGGAGTTTTCTACTCGCAGTTCCAATTCCTCCTTTATAGCCTAGACACTCCGTTCCGGTTCCAGCTCCGATATTTCCTTCTTGTACTGGGCCAGACTGTGCAGAAGCCAAGGCTTCCTGTACATCCTTTGCTTGCACATGCCGACCTCGGATGTCGTTCAATCCGCCATCGTTGGTCTCGCCGACCACCGAATTCACGGATCTTACCTTTTCATTTCCCCGCAGATTCAACATATAATCGATAAGCCCATCGGCTATCTTGGGCGCATTTAGGGTGCTTGTCAAAAGGATAGGCGTTTCAATATTCCCCAGTTCTTCGATCTGGGAGATGCCCATCATTTTTCCAAAACCGTTGCCTACAAAAACGGCTGCCGGAACCTTTTCCTGAAATATGTTTCCTTGATGGGGGATAATGGCTGTTACGCCGGTTCGGATATCACTGCCTTGGATCAAGGTTTTATGGCCAACCGAAACACCAGCAACATCTGTTATGGCATTGTGCTGTCCGGTAGGTAAAATACCTATCTGAATACCGAAATCTCGTATCCGGCCTCTTTTTTCCTGTGCTTGGCTGGAGGTTAGGATGGTTATTATTGCCAGCGCTAATAAAGAAAATCGCTTGCTCATCGTGCTTAAGTTTAGTAGATGAGCAAGTATAAGAAAAATTTTAAGATTTGTTATTCTTCGGCAAATTCTCGTTGAAGTTTATCCATCCTTCGTTTGATGGAAGCATCCACCCGATAATCATCGATCTTGTCGATGGCAGTTTTCTCTACCCTAACTTCGGTGTCCGATTCATAATAATCGATCTCCTTCTGGTTTTTTAAGGCATTATCGTAGGCATCCCTACCACTCATCAACTTCACGAATACCGGTAAACACTCGAAGAAAATGAACAATAGCGCAATAAAAATAACCGCATATTCGGTAGAGGTATTCACTGTTCCATCCGGTTTTTTATGCAGGTTGCTCAGAGCGGCGTTACGGTCAGCAAAACCAGCTACATTGACCGCGCTATCCAAGGATTTCGCAGAAAGAATTTTTTGGTCCATGATTCCCTCGGCAGATTTGCGTTGCAATAACATGGTTTCTTTTTGCTGTATCCTTGCACGAAGGCTATCCAGGTAAGTCTGTTGTTTATTAAGCTCCGCTTCCTTCATTTTAGCATAAGGTCCAAATCCCAACACGCCTGAAGTCTCATCGGTCTTGGTGCCGAAGATCTCATGGTTCAATTGTTGTCTAGCGGCCTTGATATTGGATTCCATGGAATCCGCTTGGCTTTTTATGGCAGACAGCTGACCATATTCTACCTGATATTTATTTTCGAAGGTTTTGTTCAGGGTATCAATCTTAGCATTTTGTTGTACCAGGTATTCCGCCCTAAGGTATTCCTTGATCTCTTTGTCAAAGATCTTCAGCTCTAAGGGTCTTGAAATGACCATACCGATCAGAATGGCCAATAGGATACGTGGAAGCGCTTGAAGAAACTGCATCCCCCCGGATCTGCTTTTGTCGATACTAAGAACGATGTATCGGTCTAGGTTGAAAATCGCCAATCCCCAGATAATACCAAATAGCATCGCATAAAATAACGCAAATGAACTACCACTGAATACGAAATAAAGCGCATAACCGCCCGCCAAGGCAGCGAATAATCCGGTGAAGAAAATGGTCGCACCGATACTGATATATTTGTTCAGCTCCTGTGGATATTTGTCCAGCGTCTCTCCGTGAACTCCTGCACACCAACAAAAGAATTCTTTCATGTTTTAAAACTTTGTAAGTTAGACGCCTATACGTCAACTTTGTTACAGCAAAGTTGAGAAAAAATAATAAAAAACTACTTTGTTTGTAAAAATGGTTGAATTGGTATCTTTTTAAAATATCTTTACCTTTGCACAAAAATTGAAACAAACTGGAAAGTAATGAATAAAAAAAGTTTTTTACCTTTCTGCGCCATCATAGCAAGTATGATCGTAGGATGTAACAACGAGACAAAAACAACAACAACAGTAGATTTGAACAATCCATTATTAGCGAAATACGATACGAACTTTGAGGTTCCTCCTTTCGATTTAATCAAAGACGAACATTTCAGACCTGCATTCGAACAAGCTTTAGCAGCCCATAATGCAGAGATCGATTCTATCCTGGAAATTTCTGATGAACCTACTTTTGCCAATACCGTGGTGGCATTGGAGAACTCCGGTCAATTATTGAACCGCGTATCTACGGTTTTCTTTAATTTGAATTCGGCCAACACGAACGATACCATTCAGGCGATTGCAAAAGATCTGGCACCGGTTTTATCAGCACATGGTGATGAGATCAGCTTAAATCCAACTCTTTTCAAACGTGTGAAAGCGGTTTATGATAAAAAAGAGTCCTTAGGATTGGATGCTGAGGATCAGAAATTATTGGAAGAAACCTATAAAGGTTTCATTCGTTCGGGAGCTAATCTTTCAGATGGCGATAAAGAGAAACTGAAAAAAATCAATGCGGAGCTTTCTGTGTTGACTACCCAATTCGGTCAGAATTTATTGGCAGAGACCAATGCTTTCCAAATGGTGGTTGACAAGGAAGAAGATTTAGCCGGATTGCCGCAGGCATTGAAAGATGCTGCAGCAGCTGAGGCAAAAGCTAAAAATCAAGAAGGTAAATGGTTGTTTACCCTGCATAATCCTTCTGTAATGCCTTTCCTTCAGTATGCGGATAACCGCGAATTGCGCAAGAAGATTTGGGATGCGATGCAGAACCGTGGAAACAACGGCAATGAAACAGACAATAATGACATCTTGATCAAGATTGCGAACTACCGTTTGGAAAAAGCAAAATTATTGGGATATAGTTCACATGCGGCTTATGTATTGGAAGAGTCCATGGCAGAAAACCCTGGAAATGTGAACAGCTTATTGAATAAATTATGGACACCAGCTATTGCGAAGGCAAAATTAGAGGCAGCAGATATCCAAAAAGAAATTGCAGCGGCTAAAGATACCTTTAATGTAGCGCCATACGATTGGAGATATTACCAAGAAAAGATCCGTCAAAAACGTTTTGCATTGAACGAAGAAGAGATCAAACCTTATTTCAGTTTAGCAGATGTGCGTGAAGGCGCTTTCTCTACGGCAAATAAACTATGGGGTATTTCTTTCGTAGCATTGAACAATGTTCCTGTATACCACCCAGAGGTGGAAGTGTATGAGGTTCGTGATAAAGATGGTTCTCACCTAGGATTGTTATACGCCGATTTCTTCCCACGCGAATCAAAGCGTTCAGGAGCTTGGATGACTTCTTACAGAAGCCAAAGCCGTAAGGATGGCAAGCGTGTGGCTCCAGTGATCTCTATCGTTTGTAACTTTACAAAACCAGTGGGTGATCAACCTGCATTGTTGACCTTCGACGAGGCTTCTACATTGTTCCACGAATTCGGACATGCCTTGCATGGCTTGTTCTCCAATGTTAAATACCAAAGCTTAGCAGGTACTTCTGTGCCTCGTGATTTCGTGGAATTACCTTCACAGATCATGGAAAACTGGGCAGGAGATCCAGAAGTGTTGAAAACATATGCAAAACACTACCAGACTAAAGAAGCTATCCCTGATGCATTGATCGAGAAAATGGATAAAGCAGGTACATTCGACCAAGGTTTTGCTACGGTGGAGTATTTAGCAGCTTCTATCTTGGATATGAACTACCACAGCGCAACTTCAGCAATTACTGGAAAAGCAAATGATTTTGAGAAATCGGCGATGGCGAAGATCGGGTTGATCGATGCGATTATCCCTCGTTATAAGAGTAATTATTTCCAACATATCTTCTCAGGAGGTTATTCTGCAGGGTATTATAGCTATATCTGGTCGGAAGTGTTGGATTCGGATGCTTTTGCAGCGTTCAAGGAAAAAGGGTTGTATGACCAGGCAACAGCAGCTTCGTTCAGAAGTAATATCTTGGAGCGCGGTGGAACTGGAAATCCTGCGGAGATGTATAGGAAGTTCCGCGGAGCGGATCCTGACCCAGTGCATTTAATGAAAAAAAGAGGGTTGAATTAATCCTCTGTAATATTTTTATCCTCTTGACGAGGGGGCCTGCGTCATTGCGAGAAACCATACCGTCATTGCGAGGAGGCACGACGAAGCAATCTTTGGACTAATCGAAAGATTGCTTCGATCCTCGCAATGACGTTTTTTATGCCTTTCACTTTCCTTCAACACCTTTCCCCCTACACCTTTCCCCAGCCTAAATCCCAGCCGAGTTAAACTGAAGCTCATAAAGCTTCCTATAATGCCCATCCATCTCCAACAGTTCATGATGAGATCCCATCTCCATAATCTCCCCTTTATCCAGCACAATAATCTTATCCGCTTTCTGTATAGTCGATAACCTATGCGCAATCACAATGGAAGTCCTTCCTTCCATCAGGTTCTCTATCGCCTGCTGAATCAACAATTCCGTTTCCGTATCAATAGAAGAAGTCGCTTCATCCAAGATCAAAATCTTCGGATCATGCACCAAAGCCCTAATAAAAGAGATCAATTGGGCCTGACCTGCTGATAACGTAGATCCCCTTTCCTGCACATGATAATCAAAATTCCCGGGCAAACGCATAATAAAATCATAAGCCCCTACTTTTTTTGCCGCATCCACAATAGATTCATAACTGATCTTCGGATTGTGCAGGCTGATATTATTCAATACCGTATCCGAAAAAAGAAAAACATCCTGCAACACTGTAGAAATGGTCTGTCGCAAGTAATGCAATTCATATTCCCGAATATCAACCCCATCCAACAGGATCTCCCCCTTCTGGATCTCATAGAATCTGCTCAGGATGTTGATTACAGACGATTTGCCGGCACCAGTCGCTCCAACCAATGCCAAGGTCTCCCCAGCATGTACATGGAAGCTTAGGTCCTTTAAGACCCATTTCTCTTCATTATAAGCAAACCAAACATTCTTAAAAGTGATTTCTCCCTTAACATGGGCTGGCTTATACGTTCCTTTATTCGGCGTAAATTCATCCGTATCCAACACATCAAAAATTCGTTCTGCCGATACCATACCCATCTGAAGCGTATTGAACTTATCGATCAACTCTCGGATTGGCCTGAAGATCATGTTGATGTACATGATAAAAGCGACTACCACCCCAGGCGAAATCACATCCGCGAGGATCTGTTTAGAGCCATACCAAACCAATAAACCGGTAGCAATGGCCACAATAATCTCCAACACCGGGAAAAAGATGGAGAAGTACCAGTTGGCACGGATATGCGCATTCCGGTGTTCCGCATTGATTTCCTTGAATTTCCGCATTTCCTGATCCTCACGCGCAAAATATTGAATCACACTCATCCCGGAGATATGCTCTTGCAAGAAAGTGTTGAGGTTGGAGACCCATAGACGCACACTTTGAAAAGCCGATTTCATGGCCTCTTTGAAAATGTAGGTCGCCGCGATCATCAATGGCATAGGAACCAGCACGACCAAGGTAAGCCTCCAATCCGTGTAGAACATCACCCCCAAGATCACCACGAGTTGTAACAGGTCGCCAATGATCTGTATCAAGCCTTCCGAGAAGATATTCGCAATGGTCTCCAAATCAGAAATGGTCCTCGTGATCAAACGACCAATGGGTGTATTATCAAAATATTTTAAACGAAGGTTCGTGATATGGTTGAAGACCTGTATCCGGATGTCCCGGATCACCGATTGTCCAAGTGTATTGGTCATTAGGGTATGGAAATACCGGATAATGGTCTGTGCCAAAAGTAAGGCAAACATCACCATCAACATCCAGGTCAAGCCTTCGGATTTCCCAGAAAGGATATATTGATCCAGGGTGTATTCCACCAATAGGGGTAATGCGGGAGCTACCGCTGCCAAGAGGATGGTCAATACCACCGAAACCCAAAATATCCCCTTATAAGGTCGGATATATTTGGCCAGTCGTCCTAAAAGCTTACTATCGTATGCGTTGCCCGCTATTTTTTCCTTTTCCAAGCTAAACTAATTTCCAATGTAAGGATACAAAACTTTTGTTAAATATAAACCACATGCCGGCACAGAAGTTCCCGCTTTTGAACGGTCTTTACTGGCTATAACTTCTTTTACATAAGATACCGGTTTTTTCCCCAGCCCAATTTCCATCAAGGTGCCCACGATGGCCCGCACCATATTCCGTAGAAACCGATCGGCGGTGATATGGAATACCAAGTGATCGCCTTCCCATACCCAGACCGCTTCTTTGATGTCGCAGTTGTTCGTGAATACCTGGGTATTCGACTTGCTGAAACAGGAAAAATCCTGTTTCCCGAGGAGATCTTTTGCGGCCAGATTCATCTTTTCCACATCCGGTTGATCCCTTAATGCCCAGGAAAACTGATGTCGAAAAGGATCCTTAGAAAAATGGATATGATATTCATAGCTTCTTTCCGTAGCATCAAAACGTGCATGTGCATCCGAATTTACGGCTATCAACCGTTTTACGGCAATATCAAAAGGGAGCAGTGCATTCAGGGAATGAACAAAGCGTTCTGGTTTTTGGAGGGTTTCCGCATCGCTGTCAAAGTGGACGAACAATTGTTTGGCATGTACGCCAGTGTCTGTCCTGCCGGCACCTATCGTTTCAATAGGCTGACGAAGAAGGATCGCCAATGCTTCATTGAGCTTCTCCTGAACAGAAACGGCATTTTCTTGGATCTGCCAACCATGATAGGCCGTTCCATTGTATGAAATCTCGATGAAATATCTCTGCTGCATGTTTTCCACCTGGCAAAGGTACGGAAATTCGGTTTTGTAACTGAAAACCATTACATTTTTTGACTGAAATCCGGGTATTTCGCCTGCGAATCTTTACCCTTAATTTTATCCTATCACAATTCACACTAATTAAAAATGAAAAAAATTATTTTAATGTTATCCTTGATGATGGGATTGTCGGGGATGGTAAAAGCACAAGGGTTATTGGACAAGATTGATCGTGCCTTGAACAAAGCGGAAAATACAGCCAACAAAGTAGGGAGCTCTTCGGAAAAAGCAGGTCGTATTGGTGGGAAAATCAATAACCTGATTGGTAAGAAGGAAGCTAAAGGAAGTAATTTTGAAATCCAGATCCAAGGAATCAAATTGGCGGATCTGAAAAGCCTGTCGACAGGATTGGAGACCGACAAAAAAGTGGGCGAAGTGAAGATGAAGTTCAATTCATCTGTTTCAACCCTACAGGTGATCTACAATGGGGAAAGCGATGAGCTTTTTGAATTGCTCAAGAAGAAATCGCCAAAGATCACCGATGAATCCGTGCAGGCTATGGAAGACAATAGTATTTCAATTAAGTTGTAAATAGTTTATCTTTATAACAAATCATGCGAGAGGCTGTCTCCTATGTTTGTGTCAAGCAAATGTAGGAGACATTTTTTGTTTTATAGATTTGCTGTATTTAGTGAAAAGAGGGAGAGCCTAGGGCTGTCTTAGTAGCTTT